>CP107926.1:8727500-8986572 GCA_036015235.1 Streptomyces sp. NBC_00433
TCCTGCACGACCTCGGCGCGATCAGCATCATCAGCTCCGACTCGCAGGCCATGGGCCGGATAGGCGAGATCGCGCTGCGCACCTGGCAGACCGCTCACGTGATGAAGCGCCGCCGCGGCGCACTGCCCGGCGACGGCGCCGCCGACAACCACCGGGCGCGGCGGTACGTCGCGAAATACACCATCAACCCGGCCGTCGCCCAGGGCCTCGACCACGAGATCGGCTCCGTCGAGCCGGGCAAACTCGCGGACCTCGTCCTGTGGAACCCCGCCTTCTTCGGCGTCAAGCCCGACCTCGTCCTCAAGGGCGGCCAGATCGCCTACGCCCAGATGGGCGACGCGAACGCCTCCATCCCCACCCCCCAACCCGTCCTTCCGCGACCGATGTTCGGCGCCATCGGCGCCGCGCCCGCCGCGAACTCCCTCAACTTCGTGAGCCCGTCGGCCCTCGAAGCCGACCTGCCCGAACGCCTCGGCCTCGGCAAGCACTTCACCGCGGCGGGCGACACCCGGGCGGTCACGAAGGCCGACATGCGGGAGAACACCGCCCTGCCCGACGTCAAGGTCGACCCCGACACCTTCACGGTCCGCATCGACGGCGAGGTCGTGGAACCGGCCCCGGCGGCCGAACTGCCCATGGCCCAGCGGTACTTCCTCTTCTGAGGGCCCGGACGATGACGGATCTCACCGAACGCGTCCTCGACGCCGGCCACTTCGGCGCCGGTCCGGACGCCGGGCCGAGCACGGCCGCGGCTGCCCGTGACTGCGGGACGGGCGCCGGCGCGGACGAGGCGCCCGCGGCCGGCTCCGGGGCGCTGGCCGCCCTCCTGCTGCTGTCGGACGGGCGCTTCCCTGCCGGGGGGCACGCGCACTCCGGGGGAGCCGAGGCGGCCGTCGCGGACGGAAGGGTCCGTGACGCGGCGGGGCTCGCGGACTTCTGCCGCGGGCGGCTGCACACCGCAGGACTGGTCGCCGCCGCACTGGCCGCGGCGGCGACCGCCGGGCTCGACCCGCTCGTGCTCGACGACGCCGCGGACGCCCGCACGCCCTCGGCGGCCTTGCGCACGGTCTCCCGGCGGCTCGGGCGGCAGCTCGTGCGGGCGGCACGCGCCACCTGGCCGTCCGACGAGATCGACCGGCTCGCCGCCGCCCGGCCGCGCGGCGCCCACCAGCCGGTCGTGCTCGGCCTGACCGCGCGGGCCGCGGGCCTGCGGCCACTGGACGCCGCCTACGCGGCCGCGTACGAATCCGTCGCGGGACCGGCCACCGCCGCGGTCCGGCTGCTCAGCCTCGACCCCTTCCACGCCGCCGCGGTCCTCGCCCGGCTCGCCCCGCAGATCGACACCACCGCCCGCGCCGCCGCCGATGCCGCCGCCGACGCCCTGACCCACGGCCCCACCGCCCTGCCCGCCGCCTCCGCCCCGCTGCTCGACATCAGCGCGGAGCACCACGCGGCATGGCCGGTACGGCTGTTCGCCTCCTGACCGACGGAGCCCGACATGCACCGTGACCACCCCGAGGTCTTCCCCGAGCGCTATGCGCACTCCTCCGCCGAGGTGCGCCCCGACGGCCGCCGCCGGGCCCTGCGGATCGGACTCGGCGGACCCGTCGGCTCCGGCAAGACCGCCACGGTCGCCGCGCTGTGCCGGACGCTGCGCGACCGGCTCGCCATCGGGGTGGTCACCAACGACATCTACACCCGCGAGGACGCCGAATTCCTGCTGCGCAACGCGGTGCTGCCGCCCGAGCGGATCATCGGCGTCGAGACCGGTGCCTGCCCGCACACCGCGATCCGCGACGACATCTCCGCGAACCTCGAAGCCGTCGAGGACCTGGAGGACGCCGTCGGGCCGCTCGACCTCGTGCTCGTCGAGTCCGGCGGCGACAACCTCACCGCGACCTTCTCCAAGGGGCTGGTCGACGCGCAGATCTTCGTGATCGACGTGGCCGGCGGCGACGACATCCCCCGCAAGGGCGGCCCCGGCGTCACCACCGCCGACCTGCTGGTCGTCAACAAGACCGACCTGGCGCCGCACGTCGGCGCCGACCTCGAAAGGATGGCGCGCGACGCCGCCGCCCAGCGCGGATCCCTGCCGGTGGTCTTCACCTCCGTCACCCGCGGCGACGGCATCGCGCCCGTCGCCGCGTGGATCGGCGAGCGCCTGACGGCCTGGACCGCATGACGGTCACCGCGGCCGCCCGCATCGGGGCGGTACGCGACCGCGCCGGCCGTACGGTCCTCCCGGTGCTGGCGGGCGCGGGCCCGCTCGCCCTGCGCAGGACCCGCGCCGCACGCGAGGGCTGGGCCCGCGTCACCGTCGTCGGCGCCATGAGCGCGCCGCTCGGCGGTGACCGGCTGCGTATCGACGTCGACGTCGCCGCCGGGGCCCGGCTCACCGTCGGCTCGGCCGCCGCCACCGTCTCGCTCCCGGACCACGCGGGGCGTCCCGCCTTCTACGACGTCCGGCTGACCGTCGCGGACGGGGCGGAGCTGTGCTGGCTGCCCGAACCGGTGATCGCCGCGTGCGGCAGCGACCTGCGCATGCACACGCGGGTCCGGCTGGGCGCCGGGGCGCGGCTGGTGCTGCGGGAGGAGCTGGTGCTCGGGCGGCACGGTGAGGCCCCCGGGGGTCTTTCGAGTCGGCTCACCGTCGAGCACGACGGTCGTACGCTGCTCGACCAGGAGCTTGCCTTCGGGCCCGGGGCCGCGCCGGGTTGGGACGGGCCGGCCGTTCTCGGCCGGCACCGCACCCTGAGCCAGCTCCTCCTCGTCCCCCCGCCCGACCTCCCCCCCGCCCTCCCCCTCCCCCCGCTGACCTCCCTCACCCCCCTGGCAGGCCCCGCCCTCCTCCTGACCTCCACATCCCCCCGCCCGACCTTCACCCAAACGACCCGTGCGCTCTGCGAGGTGCCGTAACGGCCTCCACGGTGCGGCTGCCCGCGCCCCTGAAAAACGCGTGCCCTCGTGCGCAGAGGCGAGCCCCTGCCAGGGGCGAGCGCCGGGCGTAGGAGGACGCAGGCCACAAGGGGCGCGGGGAACTGCGCGCCCGGCCGAAGAGGTGGGAAAGATGCGAACGCCACCGCAAGTGGCACCCACCCAGGGGCGCGGGGAACTGCGCGCACAGGCCCCACCGGGCCGCAGGCAAGGGACGTACCGCGAGGGGCAGGGCCCCAGGGGCGCGGGGAACTGCGCGACAAGCCCCCGCCGGGCCGCAGGTGGGAGCGGAAACCTCAGCGGCGCGCCCCGGGCGCGAAGGCCGCCGCCAGGCTCGTGGCGGCCCCGGTGGCGACAAGCTCCACCCGGTGGACAGCAGGCGGCTCGGTGAGCGCCACCGCGAGGGACCCGGCGGCGGAGAAGGACCCCAGCCGGGCGACCGCGGTGAAGGTGCGCAGCAGATGCGGGTCCACGACGATCAGTATCGCTGATGTGGTGACCAGAATGAATCGTTGGACGTGATGTCGGCGCCAGGGTCACGATGAGCGCCATGACGACGAAGCCCCGTACCGCCACCGCCAGTATCGCGCTGGTGGGCGACCGCTCACCGGCCGTCCGCGCCCACCAGCGCGTGCCCGGCCTGCTCGCGGCGCTCAGGCGCCGCCACGGGCTGCCGCTCGACGCGTACTGGATTCCCACCGAGGACGCCCGATCACCGGGCGCCGTCCGGGGTTTCGACGCGGTGTGGCTGCTGCCCGGCAGCCCGTACCACAGCGAGGCGGGCGCGCTCGAAGCGGTGCGCACGGCCCGCGAGACCGGTATCCCCTTCCTCGGCACCTGCGGCGGCTTCCAGCACGCGCTGCTGGAATTCGCCCGCACCGTCTGCGGTCTGACGGCCGCCCGCCACGCGGAGGCGGATCCGCGGAGCGGTCCCGGGGAGGCCGACGACCTGCTGATCGCGCCGCTGGCCTGCTCCCTCGCCGGCCACGAGGGCCGGCTGACCACCCTGCCCGGCAGCCTCGCGGAGCGGCTGCTCGGCAGCCGGGAGACCATCGAGCGCTTCCAGTGCGCCTACGGTCCCGTCCCCGCGCTGCTGCCGCGGCTGGCCGAGTCCGGGCTGCGCTTCACCGGGCACGACGACGAGGGGGCGCCCAGGATCGCCGAGCTGCCCGGCCACCCCTTCTACCTGGCCACGCTCTTCCAGCCGGAGCTGGCGGGGGACGGCACGGACCCGCATCCGTTCATCACGGCGCTCGCCGAGGCCGCCGTCACCCATGCGGGCGAGGCCAACTTCCCGGCGAAATCACGCTTTGATGAAGAATCACCCGCGTGGCCTGTTCACAGCAGCCACACAGGGGAAAGGATTCGCACCTCATCACTGTGACAACCGTGGTCACAAGCCACGGTCCAGAGGGGGAGGTTCGACGTGAGACGCACGATCGTGCTCGTCTCCACCGGCGCCCTGATCGCGGGCGCCATCGCCGCGGCACCGGTCGCCACCGCGGGGGCCGCCGGCGCGCACCACCCGAGGGCGGTGACCGTGCCGGAGGCCGTCGGCGAGGCCATCGCCGCGGTCAACGCCCGGCGCACCGGCATCCAGTGGGACGCGTGTCCCGCCGGCTGGGGCCTGGCGGCACCGGTCCAGTGCGGCTGGGTGACCGTACCCGTCGACTACCGCAAACCGTACGGCGCCACCATCAAGCTCGCCGTGGACCGCGCCGCAAGCACCGGTACGGCCCAGGAGCGGCAGGGCGCGCTGGTCTACAACCCGGGCGGCCCCGGCGGCTCCGGCCTGCGCTTCCCGGTGCGCAGCACCACCGCGGCCCCGCTGTGGACGAAGACCGCCAAGGCGTACGACTTCATCGGCTTCGACCCGCGCGGTGTCGGCCACTCGGCGCCGATCTCCTGCGAGGACCCGACCGCGTACGTCTCCGCGCCGAAGGCCGACCCGGTGCCTGACACCGACGCGGACAAGCGGGCGCAGCGCAAGCTGGCCGCCGAATACGCCCAGGGCTGCCTGGAGCGCACCGGCGCCGCGATGCTCTCCCAGATGACGACCCCCAACACCGCCCGCGACCTGGACGTCATCAGGGCGGCGCTGCGCGAGGACCGGCTCAACTACCTGGGCGTGTCCTACGGCACCTACCTCGGCTCGGTCTATGCCACGCTCTTCCCGACCCGCGTCCGGCGGATGATCATCGACAGCGTGGTCGACCCGTCGCGCGACCAGGTCTGGTACCAGAACAACCTCGACCAGGACGTGGCCTTCCAGGCCCGCTGGGCGGACTGGGAGGCCTGGGTCGCGAAGTACGACTCCGTCTACCACCTGGGCAGCACCGTCGCCCAGGTCCAGGCGAAGTGGGTGGCCCTGCGGGCGGCGACCAAGGCGCATCCGATCGGCGGCGTCGTCGGCCCCAACGAGCTGCTGAACTTCTTCACCAACGCCCCCTACTACGACTCCACCTGGGCCACCGTCGCCGGCGTGTGGAGCAGGTACGCGGCAGGTGACACCCAGGCGATGCTGGACGCGGCGGCCCCCGACCTGTCCGACACCGCGGGCAACGCCACCGCGGAGAACGGCACCGCGGTCTACACGGCGGTGGAGTGCACCGACGCGAAGTGGCCCACCAGCTGGCAGAAGTGGGACCGCGACAACACCAGGCTGAACGCGGACTACCCGCTGCTGACCTGGTCCAACGCCTGGCTGAACCTGCCGTGCGCCACCTGGCCGGTGCGGCAGCAGACCCCGGTGGACGTCCGCTCGCACCACGGCCTGCCCGGTGTGCTGATCGTGCAGAGCACCAACGACGCGGCGACCCCGTATCCCGGCGCGCTGGAGACCCACCGCCGGCTGGCCGGCTCCCGGCTGATCACCGAGCAGGGCGCGGGCTCGCACGGCGTCACCAACCTGGTGAACCCGTGCATCAACTCCCGTGTGGACGACTACCTGCTGCACGGCACGCTCGACCGGCACGACGTGGTCTGCGGACCGCACGCCACCCCCGTGCCGTAGCCGCACGCGTCTGACGTACGACGGGCCGCCGCCCGCACCCGATCCACGGGTGCGGGCGGCGGCGTCGTGCCGGGGACGGGACAGTGGCGGCGTGGGGCTACTTGCGGCGCAGCCGCGCCGCCACGCCCTTCTGCTGGACCTGCTCGGCCTTCACGTCACCGGCGTAGCGGTCCACGTACTCCTGGCCCGACATCGCCAGCAGCTCGTACATGATCTCGTCGGTCACCGCCCGCACCACCTCCCGCCGGTCCTCCATGCCGTAGAAGCGGCTGAAGTCCAGCGGGGCGCCGAAGCGGATGGTGACGCGGCCGATCCGCGGGATCTTCCGGCCGGGCGGCTGCAGCTCGAAAGTGCCGAGCATCGCGCACGGCACGACCGGCGCGTGCGCCCGCAGCGCCATCACCGCCACGCCCGTCCTGCCGCGGTAGAGGCGCCCGTCGTGCGAGCGGGTGCCCTCGGGGTAGATGCCCAGCAGCTCACCGCGGCCCAGGACGCCCAGCGCCGCGTCG
Organism: Streptomyces sp. NBC_00433; assembly: GCA_036015235.1. Classification (NCBI taxonomy): domain Bacteria; kingdom Bacillati; phylum Actinomycetota; class Actinomycetes; order Kitasatosporales; family Streptomycetaceae; genus Streptomyces; species Streptomyces sp. NBC_00433. The sequence continues at coordinate 8,733,957 of CP107926.1, forward strand.
ATCGCCGACTGCGAGGCCTTGCCGCCCGAGCGGTCCACCGGGATCTGGCCCACCCCGCGGAAGAAGGCGGCGGTCAGCCGACCCTTGAGCCCGGGGCCCGTGAAGTATTCGGCCTTCGCCAGGAAGGTGATCCGGCGGGGCAGGATCGCCGGCATCACGAAGTGGTCGGAGAAGGACAGGTGGTTGCCGGCGATGATGGCCGCGCCGGTCTCCGGGATGTTCTCGATGCCCTCGATCCGCGGCCGGAAGAACAGCCGGAGCAAAGGCCCGAGAATCACGTACTTGAGCACCCGGTAGAACACGGGCCGCCTCCCCCTCGACAGGTCCCGGTGCGCCCGGGCCGCGCTGCGCCGGTCCACCCGCGCCCCGGCAGAGTAGTGCCCGCCCACCGGCCGCGACCAGCGCGCGGCGGTCACGGCGGGGACGGGCAACCCGTGCGGGGGATCTCAGCCGCGGCCGCGGGCTTCGAGGGAGGCCAGATACGCGTTGTAGGCCACGAGTTCCGCGTCGCCGTCCCGATCGGCGGCCCGGTCCTGGCGGCGGGCCTGCCGCTGCTCGGAGGTGTACCACTGGAAGAGCAGTGCCACGAGCACGATCACCGACGGGATCTCGCTGAAGGCCCAGGCGATACCGCCCGCCGCGGTCTGGTCGTTCAGCGCGTCGACGCCCAGCGACGCCGCCGGGTGCTTGAAGGTGGTCACCAGCGGCTCGCTGGCCATCATCACCGCGATGCCGAAGAAGGCGTGGAAGGGCATGCCGGCGAAGAGCTCCAGCATCCGCATCACGTAGCCGGGCCGGTGCGGGCCCGGGTCGACGCCCATGATCGGCCAGAAGAAGAGCAGGCCCACCGCGAGGAAGTGCACCATCATCGCCAGGTGCCCGGCCTCGCTGCGCATCAGGAAGTCGAAGAGCGGCGAGAAGTACAGCGCGTACAGGCTGGCGATGAACAGCGGGATGGTGAAGGCCGGATGCGTGACGATCCGCAGGTACCTGCTGTGCAGCAGCTTCACCAGCAGCTCGCGCGGCCCGGTCCTGCCCCGGCCGGCCGTCGGCAGGGCCCGCAGCGCCAGCGTCACCGGGGCGCCGAGCAGCAGCAGGATCGGCGAGAGCATGCTGAGGATCATGTGCTGCACCATGTGCACGCTGAAGAGGACCATGCCGTAGTCGTTGAGCCGGGTGCACATCGTCACGCCGATGGTCAGCACCCCGAGCGCGAACGCCGCCGTACGCCCCACCGGCCAGCGGTCGCCGCGCCGGTGCAGCCGCAGCACGGCCACGCCGTAGAGCACGAGCAGCAGCACACAGCCGACCAGGAAGAACGGGTCGCCGGTGCTGAAGGCCAGGCCCCGGCCGAGGGTGAACGGCGGCAGGTCCATGTGCATGCCGCCACCGCCGTGGTCCATCAGTCACTCCTCGCTCGCGTCGACCGGCAGCAGGCCGATTCGACCGTTGTGCCCGCTCCAGAGTAGGACCGCCCCCGTCCGGCGGTCCGGGCGGGGGCGGCTGCGTGCCCGGCGGGGCGGCGCTGTCGAGGTCAGCGGCTCACAGGACGCACTCGGCCTCGGTGTAGCGGTCGGCCGGGACGGTCTTGAGGTGCTGCACCGCGTCGGCGAGCGGCACCAGGGTGATGTCGGTGCCGCGCAGCGCGGTCATCATGCCGAACCGGCCGTGGTGGACGGCCTCGACGGCGTGCCAGCCGAAGCGGGTGGCCAGCACCCGGTCGTACGCGGTGGGTGTGCCGCCGCGCTGCACATGGCCGAGGATCACCGGGCGGGCCTCCTTGCCCAGGCGCTCCTCCAGCTCGACCGACAGCTGGTTGGCGACACCGCTGAAGCGCTCGTGGCCGTAGACGTCGGTGGCGCCGGAGGAGAACTCCATGGTGCCCTCGCGCGGCTTGGCGCCCTCGGACACCACCACTATGGCGAACTTCTTGCCCGCCTCGAAGCGCTTGCCGACCAGTGCGGCCAGCTCGGCGACGTCGAAGGGCCGCTCGGGCACCACGATGGCGTGCGCGCCCGCGGCCATGCCCGAGTGGAGCGCGATCCATCCGGTGTGCCGCCCCATGACCTCCACGATCAGCACCCGCTGGTGCGACTCCGCGGTGGTCTTGAGCCGGTCGAGCGCCTCGGTGGCGACCGTCACGGCGGTGTCGAAGCCGAAGGTGACGTCGGTGGAGGAGATGTCGTTGTCGATGGTCTTGGGCACCCCGACGATCGGCAGGCCCGCGTCCGACAGCAGCCGGGCCGCCTTGAGGGTGCCCTCACCGCCGATCGGGATGATCGCGTCGAGGCCCAGGTCCGCGACATGGCCCTTGGCCTGCTCCACGCCGCCGCGCAGATGCGCGGGCTGGACCCGGGACGAGCCGAGGATGGTGCCGCCGCGGGCCAGGATGCCGCTCACCGCGTCCAGGTCGAGCTTGCGGTAGTCGCATTCGAGCAGCCCCTTCCATCCGTCGTGGAAGCCGATGACCTCGTCATTGTGGTCCACGACGGCGCGGTGCACCACGGACCGGATGACGGCGTTCAGCCCGGGGCAGTCGCCGCCGCTGGTCAGTACACCAATACGCATGCTCTCGCTACTCCCGCAACTCGACCGGACGGCCGGACCCCGTCGTCCGGATGGATCTCCGCAAGCTTACCGAGCCGCGAGGGCACGCCTCCACGCCGACCGCACTGCGGACACCTGACGATTACCCGAATTCCGTGCGACGGACGCGCAGCGTGACGCCCGGCCGCTCAGGCGGGCTGTACGGCGGCCGAGATCCGCTCGGCCCGCAGCGCGTCGTACCACTGGTCGTCCACCGGCGGCAGCGCGTTCACATCGAGCGCCAGCTTGATCAGCAGGTCCGCGATGTGCGGATTGCGGGCCATCACCGGGCCGTGCATGTACGTGCCGAAGACGGTGTCGTTGAACGCGCCCTCGGTGCCGTCACCGGTGCCGTTGCCCCTGCCGACCCGCAGCCGGGCCAGCGGCCGGGCGGTCGGGCCGAGGTGGGTGATGCCCTGGTGGTTCTCGAATCCGGTCAGCGGCGGCAGGCCGAGCTGCGGGTCGATGTCGGCGAGCACGTCGCCGACGCACCGGTCGCCCTCGCCCCGGGTGCTGACCACGTCCAGCAGGCCGAGGCCCGGCTCGGGGCGGCCGAGGTCGTTGATGAACTCGTGGCCGAGGATCTGGTAGCCGGCGCACACCGAGAAGACGATCGCGCCGTTGGCGACCGCCCGGTTCAACCCGCCGTCGCGGCGCAGCCGTTCGGCCGCCAGCCGCTGCGGGCGGTCCTCGCCGCCGCCGATCAGGTAGATGTCGCCCGAGGTCGGGATGGCGTGGTCGGAGCGGACGTCCACCCGGGTCACCGGCACCCGGCGCTGCGTCGCCCTGCGCTCCACCACCAGCGCGTTGCCCTGGTCGCCGTAGGTGCTCAGCAGGTCGGGGTAGACCCACACCAGGCGCAGGCTGGACTCACTCATACGTGCTTCTCCTTGTCGGTCGGCAGCGGCGGGGGCTGCGGGCGTACGGTCGCCCGCGGGGTGCCCGGGGTCAGTTGCCGACGCGGCGGCGCAGGTCCTGGAAGGCGGTGTAGTTGGCGATCGCCTCGATCCGGCCGGGCGGCGCGGACCGTACCGCCTCGTCGAGGTTGGCGCAGACCTTGAACTGCAGGCCGGCCACCTCCAGCCGGACCGCCAGGTCGAGCTTGCGGTCGCCGATCACCATGATCGGGTGCCCGGCCAGCCGAGGGTAGTCCACGTCCCACAGCCAGGAGGTGTCGGTGCCGTCGGCGCCGCGCGCGTTCACCGAGAGGATCACCGGGGTGGGCGGGCCGTCGATCAGCGAGAAGGTCTCCAGCCAGCCCGCCGGGTTCTTCGCCAGCAGCAGCCGCAGGTCGCGCTGCAGGAAGGACACCACGTCGTAGCGCCCGGCGACCGCCTGCACCTTGAACATCCGCTCCAGCGCGACCTTGGGGTCGATGCCGAAGGCGGCGGCCACCGCGGCGGACACGGCCGCGTTGGACTTGTTGGCCCGGCCGGGCAGTTGGAGGTGGATCGGCCAGGCGACGCCGTAGGGGTCGATGACGTGGTCGCCGGACAGCGCCCAGGTCGGGGTGGGGCGGCGGAAGCCGCACTCGCCGCAGTACCAGTCGTCGTCCGGGCGCTGCAGCACACCGCCGCAGGACGGGCAGGACCAGGCGTCGTCCTTCCACGACTGGCCGGCCGCCACCCACACCACGGTGGGGCTGGAGGAGGCGGCCCAGGTGATGAGCGGGTCGTCCGCGTTGGCGATGATGATCGCCTCGGAGCCGGCCAGGCCCTCGCGCCACTTCTCGGCGAGCATCCTGGTCTCCGCGGCCCGGTCGAGCTGGTCGCGCGACAGGTTCAGCAGCGCGATGGCCTTGGGGGCGACGTCCCTGGCGACACCGGCCAGGTACTTCTCGTCCACCTCGATCACGCCGAAGCGGGCGTCGGAGCCGCCGGCCAGCGCGGAGGTGATACCGGCGGGCATGTTGGCACCGAGCGCGTTGGAGACCACCGGGCCGCCGGCCCGCAGCGCCTCGGCGAGCAGCCGGGTGGTGGTCGTCTTGCCGTTGGTGGCGGACACCAGCACCACGTCGAGGTGCCGGGCGAGCCTGGCCAGCAGGTCGGGGTCGAAGCGCAGCGCGACCTTGCCGCCGATCACCGACCCGCTGCCCTTGCCCGCCGCGCGGGAAACCGCCGCCGCCGCCCTGCCCGCCGTCACGGCCAGCTTCGCCCGTGGCGACAGCGGCTCCGAATTGCCTGCCATCGTCTGCTTCCTCCTCGACTCCGGCCGCGATGCCGCCTGCGGCGGCCGGGTTTTCCGTCCCCCGGGCGGCCGCTGCGGCGGCCGGCAAGTTCCGGTCGAGGTCAGCCTATCGACTCCGGGCCGCGGAAGGGCACCGCGGCGCCTGCCGGCGCCCCGGTGGCCACCCTGCCCGGCCGCCCGCCGCGGCCCGCGGTCACAGCCCCCGGCTGCCCGCCCGGTCGCCGGTCTCGGCGAGGCGTCCCCACAGCAGGTCGGCGAGGTGGCGTACCAGCAGGTCCCGCGACAGCGGGCGCTCGCCGAGCCACCAGTCGCCGGCCGCGTACATCATCCCGACGATGCCGTGCCCCCAGACCCGGGCCACCTGGCGGGTGTCGGGGCCGAGGTCGAGGCGCTCGGCTATCACCTCGCCGAGGTCCTCGCCCATCCGGCGGAGCAGCGGTACGGAGTGCCGTCCGACGTCGAAGCCCTTCTCGTCGGAGGGGGTCTCGGCGGGGTGCATCAGGAAGCGGTAGACCTGCGGGCGGGTCTCGATGGCCGAGAGGTAGGCGTGCAGCGTCGCCTCGACCCGGTCCCTGCGGTCGCCGGGGGAGTCCAGTGCGGTGCGCAGGGTGGCCAGCAGGGCGTCGGTGTGCCGCTTGGCCAGCGCCCGGTACAGGCCGCTCTTGTCGCCGAAGTGCCGGTAGAGGATGGGCTTGGTGATCCCGGCCTCGGCCGCGATGGCGTTCATCGACGCCTCGGGGCCGTCCCGCAGCACCACGCGCTCGGCGGCTTCGAGCAGTTCGGTACGCCGCCGCTGCGTGGCCGCCCGCTGGTCCTCGCGCTGGCCGGTCTCCACCGCGCCTCCCGCTTGTTCGATTGCCGGTGGTCTGCGCAACGTAACACCCCCGGCTCGGGCGCTCACGCGGAGTTTGGCGAGTTGACATCGCTTACCCGACGGTAACAGACTGCTGTTACCGCAAGTAACTAGCATGTGGAGGGGACGATGGGCGACTTCACGCTCGATCTCAACGATGACCAGCGGTCGGTGCGCGACTGGATCCACGGCTTCGCCGCCGACGTGATGCGCCCGGCCGCGGCCGAATGGGACGAACGCGAGGAGACCCCGTGGCCCATCATCCAGGAGGCGGCCAAGATCGGCCTGTACTCGCTGGACTTCTACGCCCAGCAGTTCTTCGACCCGACCGGTCTCGGCATCCCCGTGACGATGGAGGAGCTGTTCTGGGGTGACGCCGGCATCGCCCTGTCCATCGTCGGCACCGGCCTGGCCGCGGTCGGCGTGCTGGCCAACGGGACCGAGGAGCAGATCGGCACCTGGGTCCCGCAGATGTACGGCGACGCCGACGACGTCAAGCTCGCCGCCTTCTGCTCCTCCGAGCCCGACGCCGGCTCCGACGTGGGCGCCATGCGCACCCGCGCGGTCCATGACGAGGCCACCGGGGAGTGGGTGCTCAACGGCACCAAGACCTGGGCCACCAACGGCGGTATCGCGAACGTGCACGTCGTCGTCGCGGTGGTCGACCCCGACCTCGGCACCCGGGGCCACGCGTCCTTCATCGTGCCGCCCGGCACCCCGGGCCTGTCGCAGGGCCAGAAGTTCAAGAAGCACGGCATCCGCGCCTCGCACACCGCCGAGGTGGTCCTGGAGGACGTCCGGATCCCCGGTGACTGCCTGCTCGGCGGCAAGGACAAGCTCGACGAGCGGCTGGCCCGGGTCCGCGAGCGCGCGGCGGCCGGCGGCGGCGTGGGGGAATCCCCGGCCGAAGGCCGGGGGAGGGTGAAGAACGCGGCGATGGCCACCTTCGAGGCCTCCCGGCCCGCGGTCGGCGCGATGGCGGTGGGCACCGCCAGGGCCGCCTACGAGTACGCCCTCGAATACGCCACCGGGCGCGAGCAGTTCGGCCGCCCGATCATCGACAACCAGGGCGTCGCCTTCCAGCTCGCCGACATGCGCACGCAGATCGACGCGGCCCGGCTGCTGGTGTGGCGGGCGTCCTGGATGGCGACCGCGGGCAAGCCCTTCACCTCCGCCGAGGGGTCGATGTCCAAGCTCTTCGCCAGCGAGACCGCCAAGAAGGTCACCGCCCAGGCCGTCCAGATCCTCGGCGGCAACGGCTACACCCGCGAATACCCGGTCGAGCGCATGCACCGCGACAGCGCCATCTACACGATCTTCGAGGGCACCAGCGAGATCCAGCGGCTGGTGATCGCCAGGACGCTGTCCGGCGTCCCGATCCGCTGACCCCGGCGCGGCCCGCCGGCGCCCCGGCCGGGTGCGGCGGGCCGCGCGGCCGTCACTTGTCGTTGCCGTAGCCGCGCAGCAGGAACCAGGCCATGAGCGCCACACCGACCACCGTGGCGACGATGACCGTACGCATCACCGGCCCCGGTCCCGCCGAGTCCGACATCGCCAGGTTCGTCACGTCATGGATCGCGCCGATGTGCATGGGAAGGCTCCTTCTGGTCCGGCCCACCACCCTAGACCCCCGCCCCGGCCGCCGGCCGGGGGCACCCCCGTGCCGCGCCGACTATCGCGGCGCGGGCCCCGCCGCGCCGTCCGCCGGGTGGCGCCGGCCCGCCGACCTGGGGCGCAGCGCCTCGGCCAGCTCGTCCAGCGTGTCGACGAGCAGCTCGGCGCCGCGGCGTACGACCCGGTCGCCCGCCGGGTCCGACGGCCAGCCGCCCAGCTCGGCGCGCAGCGCCTTCCAGTCCGGCGCCCTGCGCGCCCTGACCTCGCCGGCCGCCGCCTCGGTGGTCTTCCGCAGCGCCGCCGCGAAGACCGCCGCCTCCGGCACCGGCGCCGCGTCCTTGGACGGCTGGTGCGCCTCCATCACCAGTCCCACCCGGCCCACCGCCGACAGCGCTGCGTCCGCGTCCCGCACGGCGCTGCGCGACAGGCCGCGGTGCCGCACCGGCTCCGCGTCGGCCCTGGTCACGGCCTGGTCCCAGGCGGCGCCGGCGGCCCGCAGGTCGAGCAGCGCCCGGCGCACCGCACCGGGACGCCGCCGCGACGGATCGGCGTGCGCCTCCATCACCGCCGCCGCATAGCCGGCCGTCGCCTCGATCCACTCCGCCAGCCGGTCCCGCAGCCGCGGCGTCTCCCACGCCGGGAAGACCGCGTAGGCCGCCATCGCCAGCAGCCCGCCCAGCAGCGTCAGCAGCACCCGGTCGCGCACCGTCTGCTCCAGCTGTGTACCGCCCATGCCGAGCAGGAAGACCACATAGGCGCCCACGCAGGCCTGCGCGACCACGTAACCGCTGCGCATCAGCAGATACATCAGCCCGATGCTGACCACCGCGAGCGCCGCGAAGGCATCGGTGCCGGGGTGCGCGACCTGGGTGATCGCGGTGGCCAGCGCGACACCCACCAGCGACCCGGCGAAGCGCGCCACCCCGCGCTCGTAGGTCTGCGTGAAGTCCGGCCGCATCACCATCACCGCCGCCAGCGGCGCCCAGTAGCCGTGCCCCAGCGGCAGCGCGGTGCCCAGCAGATAGCCGACCGCGGACACCGCGGAGACCCGCAGCGCGTGCCGGAAGACCGGCGCGTCCCAGCGCACCTGGCGGCGTACCGTACGCACCGCGGTCGGCAGCAGCTCGCCCACCGACGGGCGCAGCAGCAGCGCGGTGCCCGTCGCGTCGGAGGGCCCCGAGCCCTCCGCCCGCTCCACGGCCGCGCTCAGCAGCGACACCAGCCGGGTCGCCGACCTGCGGGCGGCGCCGGTCAGGTCCGCGCCCGGAGCGTCGGCCCGCAGCAGCGAGTCGGCCCGCTCCGGCACCCTTACCGCGTCGCCGTTCCTGATGGCCCTGGCCACCGCGTCCAGCACGGTCGCCGCCACCGCGAGCACCTCGCGCGCCCGGTCGCGCTCCGGGCCCTCGGCCGCGGCGCCCACCGTCGGGTCGGCCAGCGACGCGAGCACCGGGCGGATCCGCTCGGCCAGCACCCGGTTTCCGTGCAGCTCCTCGGGCCGCCGCCTGGCCTGCCGCGCGGTCACCACGGCCGCGCTGCGGGCGGCCATCAGCGCCGCGGCGTCGAAGGGCGCCGTCGGGTCCTGCCGCAGCCGCCGTGCGTAGTCCGCCTCGGCCGCGAAGGCGTCGGCCAGCGCGTCGCGCTGCGCGCCCCAGCGGCGGATCGGGAAGACCACGATCAGGGCCGCCTGGACCAGTGCGCCGAGCCCGACGAGCGCCGCGTGGTGCAACGCGCTGAGCATCGAGGTCGGCAGAGTGACCGTCACCAGCATCACCGCGACCGTCAGCGAGGCGACCATCCCGGTGGTCGGGCCGAGCGCCCACGCCATCCCCGCGGCGAAGGCCCACACCGTGAGCAGCACGACGAAGAGCACCAGGTGCGACACGGCCAGATATCCCAGGAAGGTGCTCACCGCCAGCCCCGCGCCGGCGGCCAGTGCCAGCACCGGGCGCGGCCGCCAGCTGCGCTGGAAGGTCGCCACCCCGGCGGCGAAGGCCCCGAAGGCCGAGGAGGCCGCGACCGGCGGCGACCACAGCCACAGCGCCAGCGCGACCACGATCGCCACCCCGCCGGCCGCGCGCAGCGCCACCAGCGGCTCAAGACGGGTCCGCTCCACCCGCAGGCCGGACCTCGCGGTCTCCCGCAGCGCACGCAACCACGTCATGGTGCAGAGAATAGGCAGAAGGACGAACCGCGGGGCGGCTGCGAAATGCCTCGGACCAGCAGATACGGGACACGCCCAGGCCGTGGGGTGACGAGGCGCACTCCCGGGCCCGCCCCGACCCTCACACCACGAGGCCGCCGTCTGCTTCAATGGGGGACATGGCCAGCACTACTGACACCGGGACAGGTCGCAGCGACCTCGAGCCCTTCTGGCCGTCCCGGCAGGAGCACCACTTCGACCGCTGGTGTTGCCGCGCGATCCCCGCGCGGACCTGCGTCACTCGCTGACCTGCCGGCAGCCCGTCGCCCCCTCGGGGCGCTCTGCGGCGGCAACCGGTCCCGCGCACAACGGAGTCCCACGACCCTTCGCGCGAAAGAGCCGACCATGTCGAACCTGCCTTCCGTCACCGCCCTGCCCGCACACTCCGCGGCCGCCGCCCACCGGCAGCGGTTGCGCGCGGTACGCCCCGACGAGGTGCCGCCCGCCCCTGACTTCCTGCCGCCCGGCGCCACCTGGCTGCCCGCGCCCGGCCACGTGCTGCCCGCGGTCGCCGGGGGCGCCCCGATGGTCGGCTACCTGGTGCTGGTGCCCGCGGAGCCCGGCGCGTCGGTGCCGCCGCCCGCCGTCGACCTGCCCCCGGCCCCCGCCGCCGGGGTGCGGATCGACGAGGACCGGCGCACCGCCGCGGTCGACGACCGCCAGCTCGACCTGACCTACCTGGAGTTCGAACTGCTGGCCCATCTGGTGGCCCACCCGCACCGGGTGCACTCCCGCGACCAACTGGTCACCACCGTCTGGGGGTACGGCCACGTCGGGGACGGCCGCACCGTCGACGTGCACATCGCCCGGCTGCGCCGCAAGCTCGGCGCCGACCACCGCGGCAGCATCGTGACCGTGCGCAGGGTCGGCTACAAGTACGCCCCCGCGCAGGGCGACCGGTCGCAGCAGGGGGCTACGGCACGACGGTGACGGGCCATTTGCCCGCCTTCACCAGCCGGACGGCCACCGAGCCCACCAGCCGGTGGCCGGCCCGCTCCGAGGAGCCGACCACGACCGCGTCCGCGGTCAGCTGGTCGGCCGCCGCGGCGAGCCCGCCGTAGGGGTCGCCGCGGAAGGTGTGGAATTCCCAGCGCACCTGGAAGGTCCCGCGCAGCCGCTCCACCGAGGCGCGGATCTCGGCCACCAGCTGCGCGGCGATCCCGGTGTCGACCTCGGAGACCGGGACGCCGAGCGCGGCGCCGCCGGGCAGGTACGGCTGCACGTAGACCAGGGCGAGCAGCGCGTTCTGCCGACGCGCCAGCCCCGCGGCATACGCGGCGGCGCGCCAGGACGAGTCGGAGCCGTCCACGCCGGCCACGATCACCTTCGGACCGTCCGTACCGCGTTCGAACCGCGTAGGGGATTTCTGCTCGTCCACCCGGTCAGGCTATCGGCCCGCGGCCTGCGGTTTCACCCCTGAACACCCAGCGTGCTCACCCCAATGGGTGTATTGCCACGACATGGGCACCTTTGCGGGGCACGCTTTCCGGGAGGAGTGAAACAGGCAGCGTCCCCGTCGCCCGGCTCGCGCACCACGGTCAGGTCCGCGCCCGTGCTCCGGCCCGCCGCCCACGCCGCTACCGGGGAGGTTTGTGATGCCGAGCGTGTCCACGAGCGTGTTCGTGTCGAGGCCGGACACCGAGGTCTTCGACTTTCTCGCCGACGCCCGTAATCTCGCCCTGTGGAGCTCCGGGGTGACCTCCGTCGACGCCGACGCCGTGGTTCCCGGCCGCGACGCCGCGTACCGCTACCGCTACCCGGGCCGGCGCCGGCCGCACCGGCTGGTGTGCGACCACTTCGAACCCTGCCGCCGCATAGTCTTCCGCGGGCAGCGCATGTGGAGCCCGCTGGGCACCCAGGTGCCTGTCTACGGCTTCGAGCTGATCCCGCACGGCGACGGCACGCTGGTCCGGCTGTCGGTCACCAGCTGCCTCAGCGCCGCACTGCTGCTCCTCGCCCCGGTCGTCGCGATGGCGTGGCGGCGCGACCTGCCCGCCGACGCCCGCAAGTTCTGCGACCTGCTCGGCGGCCCCGTGCCCGCGACGGCCCCGCTGCACGGTCCGCCGGCGCCCGCGTCGGGCATTTCCGGCGGTGACACCGAAGTGCCGGCCGCGACGCCGCTGCGTACCTCACCTGCGCCGGGTGGCTTCGACTACGCTCATTGAGTGTTAAACTAACAATGTGGCGCGGCGCCCCCGAGCCCGCCATGCGTGACTGCCCCGGCCTGGTCCCCCCGTCCCGGCCGGGGCTCCCGCATGTCCGGGCCCCCTCCCGCGCCCGGCCGCCGTCCTGCGCGCCCGCGCCGCCCGTGGCAGGCTGACGACGACCCTCCGTCACCGCCCCGACCAGGAGCCGACGTTGCGCACCCCCACCGCCGTCGCGGCCGCCGCCCTCGCGCTGGCCACCGCCCTCGGCACCGCCGGCGGCGCCGCGGCCGGCACACCCGCACCGCCGGCCCTCGCCGACACCGGCGGCGGCAGCCAGCTGCTCATCGCCACCGCGCCCACCGCGGCGGCCACCTCCGGCACGCTCACCTGGTGGCAGCGCGACCACGGCACCTGGCGCGAGGCCGGCGCCGCCGCCGCCCGCTTCGGCAGCCACGGCCTGACCGAAGGCGCCACCCGCACCCAGGGCACCGGCACCACGCCGACCGGCCTGTACGGGCTCCCGTTCGCCTTCGGCACCGCCGCCGCACCCGCCGGCAGCACCCTGCCCTACCGGGCCGTCACCGCGTCCTCCTGGTGGTGCGAGGACGCCGCCTCGGCCTCGTACAACCGCTGGGCCGGCCCGCTGCCCGCGGACTGCCGGGCCGGCGAGTCGGAGCACCTGGCCGACTACCCGACGCAGTACGCGAACGCGGTGGTCATCGACTTCAACTACACCGCGCCGGTCGAAGGCCGCGGCGCCGGGATCTTCCTGCACGTCAACGGCCGCGCCGCGACCGCCGGTTGCGTGTCGCTGCCGGCGGACGCGTTGACCCGGGTCCTGGCCTGGCTCAGGCCCGCCGCCCACCCGCACATCGCCATCGGCACCGCCGGCGGCGCGCTGGACGTCGGCCGCTACTGAGCCGTCACCGCCCGCCCTCCGCCGCGTCGTGCGGGGCGACCCCGGACAGCTTGTCCGGGTTGGTGACCAGGTAGACGTCGGTGATCCTGTCGTCGGCCGCGTCCAGCTCCACGACCATCACCGCGGTGGGGGAGCCGTCGCTCAGGACCACCACCGACGGGTCGCCGTTGACCTGCCGGTAGCGGATGTCGACCGACGCCGGCAACCGGTTGGCCGCGTAGCCGCTGATCACCTTCGCCACCCTCTCCCGGCCGGACACCGGCCGCAGCGCGGCGCTCGCCTTGCCGCCGCCGTCGGTCCACAGCGTCACGTCGGGGGCGAGCAGGCTCATCAGATCCGCCAGATCCCCGCCCAGCGCGGCCGCGATGAAGCGCTCGGTCACCCGCCGCTGCAACTGCCGGTCGGCCTGGTGGCGCGGCCGTCGCGCCTGCACATGCTCACGGGCCCGGTGCGCCAGCTGCCTGACCGCCGACGGGCTGCGCTCCAGGATCTCGGCGATCTCGGTGTGCGGATAGCCGAACACCTCGTGCAGGACGAACACCGCCCGCTCCAGCGGCGTCAGCGTCTCCAGCACCACCAGCATCGCCATCGACACCGACTCGTTGCGCAGCACGGACTCCGCGACATCGGCCGCCCGCGCCGCCTGCGGCAGGTCCGCGGCCTCCGGCGCCCCGGTGGCCAGCGGCTCGGGGAGCCACGGGCCGATGTACGTCTCGCGGCGGCGGCTGATGCTGGCCTGCCGCGCGAGCGCCTGGTTGGCCGCGATCCTCACCAGGTAGGCGCGCGGGTTCTCGATGTCGTCGCCCAGCGTGCCGGCGCTGCGGCGCGACCACGCGAGCCAGGTCTCCTGCAGGACGTCCTCGGTGTCGGAGACGCTGCCGAGCATGTTGTAGACCACCGAGAACAGCAGCTCGCGGTGGCCGGCGAACACCGCGGTCGCGCGGTCGCCCGCCGCCGCGGAATGCCGGGTCTTGGTGTCGGACACGATTGGGCCTCCCGTGGTGCGTTTCCCCGTTGGCACTAAGAGGGCAGACTCCTCTCCAGCGTGACATCAGATGGCCGAAATGTGATGTGCGTCTCGTCACGTGATCGAATTGCACCTGCTAAGACGGTTATGCCCGACTGTTTCGACGCTCTGCTGCGGCGCCGCTGTCACATCGGGGGCCGCACGGATGCTCTGTGTTGCGTGGGGCGCGACGACGGCCCGGCGGCAGCCCGGAAAACGGGTGCTGGAGGGGAGCCGCCGGTCCGTCGCCGCGCCCGCCGCCGCCCCGCCCGGGGCGGCCGGACCCCAACGACGTGCCGAAGGATGTAGTCCGCCGTGGCCGATACACAGCAGGACATCGATTTCACCATCATGTACGCGACCCACCGCGCCTTCCGTCGCGACCTGCGCCGGCTGGCCGCCGCCGTGGAGGCGGGGCAGGCCGGCACGCCCCAGGTCCTGGCAGGCTGGGAGAACTTCAGCCACCAGCTCCACAACCACCACTCCGTCGAGGACGCCGCCCTGTGGCCGCAGGTCGAGGCCAAGATCAAGGACCGGCCCGCCGACCTGCGGCTGATGGAGACCATGGAGGCCGAGCACGCGGAGCTGGGCCCGCGGATCGACGCGGTCGACACCGCGCTCAAGGCCGGCTCCGACGACCTGGGGGCCAGGACCCAGGACCTCTACGAGGTGATGGACCACCACTTCACCCACGAGGAGAACAGCGCGCTGCCACTGATCCAGGACGTGCTGACAGTCGCGGAATGGAAGAAGTTCGGCCTCGCCAACGCCAAGAATCTCGGCATCAAGGGCGTCTCCGTCTACATCCCGTGGGTGGCCGACGGCGCCTCCCCGCAGGAGCAGCGCGAATTCCTGGGCGCGTTTCCGCCTCCGGTGAAGGTGGCGAACAAGCTGCTGTGGCAGCGTGCGTACCGCAAGAAGGGCCTCTGGAACATCTGAGGCGCCCCGCCCGGCTCCGACGCGAGGTGACCGCATGTGCTGGTCCGCCACGGCCGATCTCGCGGCCGGGTCGGTGATCTGCGCACTCGGCGCGGCCTGCGTCGCGCGGACCCGGCGGGTCCGCGACCTGCCCCTGGCCGCGCTGCCGCTGCTCCTCGGGGCGCACCAGCTCATCGAGGCCGCGGTCTGGCACGGTGGTGGCGGCACCGGCGCCGCCACCACCGCCTGGGCGGTGATCGCCCTGCCGCTGCTCCCCGCGTGGGTGCCGCTCGCGGTCCTGTCCGCGTCCCCGGGCGCCCGCGCCCGCCGGCGCCTCGCCGCGCCGGTGGCCGTCGGCGTCGTCACGGCGGTGCTCCTCGCCCTGTGCCTCGCGGAGCAGGCGCCGTCCGCGCGCATCCACCGCCATACGGTCGACTACGCCGTGCACGTCCCCCACGCCCCGTGGCTCATCGCCGGATACCTCTTCGCCACCCTCGGCGCGCTCCTCCTGGCCCCCGACCCCACCCTGCGCCTCCTCGGCGCCACCACCGCGGCCGGCGCGGTCCTCTGCGCCGTCCTGTGGCGCTTCTCCTTCATCTCCACCTGGTGCGCGGTGGCCGCCGTCGCCAGCCTCATCCTCCTCTCCCGCCCAGCGTCCCCACACGCCCCCGGGTGATCGCCACGCCCACCCTCCAGGGGCGAACGCCGGGCACAGGAGGACGCAGTCCCAAAGGGGCGCGTGGGACGGAGCGCCCCGCCGGAGAGGCGGGAAAGAAGGCAACGCCACCGCAAGTGGCAACCACCCAGGGGCGCGGGGAACTGCGCGACCAGCCACGACGGCGCCGCGGCCGAGCAGCGCACCGCAAGGAGCAGCGACCCGCCCGCGGAGCGGGGCGAGCCCGGGGGCAGCCCGACCGGGGCTGAACGGGAGGACGAAGCGCACCCGACTGAGTCAGTAGCGCAGGACCGCCGCCACATGCCCGACGTCAGCCAACTCACCGTCGGGGACAAACCGCACCCTCGCCCCGGTATCGAGCGCCTGCTCGGCGATCTCGTCGACGATGTCGTCCCGCGCCCCCCGGTCGCCGGAGGCGGCCGGGACCAGGTGGTCGCCGTCGTCGCGCACCGTCGTGCGGTAACCGTCCTCGATCGCGACCAGCGCGACCCGTGCCTCCGCGACCGACTGCCACACCTCGTCCACGCCGCCCGCGAAGGCCTTGCGGCCGCGGGCCTCGTCCAGTTCGGACAGCACGCCCGCGACCTCCTCCTGGGCCCGCCGGCCCGCAGCGGCGGCGAGCGCCTGGCGCAGGGCCTCCGCCGGGCCCTCGGCGAGCCCGCCCTGGACGATCCGCCCGGCGGACTCCTTCACCAGCTTGCCCGCCTCGTCGAGCGCCGCCAGGGCCTCCGCCTCGCCGACGACGTACACCGGCCGCGGGTCGGCCGCGACGACCACCCCCGCGCTCTCGCTCACCTCGCGCAGGAACTGCCGGGTCCGCTCGTCGGTGAAGGTGCTCGGCGTGTCGCCGACACGCTCCTCGCGCTCGGGGTCGAAGTCCTCGGGCACCCGCCGCACCGGAAAAGTGCCCGTGACCTGCTCAGGCGCCCGCCCCTTGGACCCGCTCCACAGGGTCGCGACGTCCGCGGACACCGCGAGCACCCAGAACGGGCGGTTGGCGACGTGCGCCGCCACCAGGTTGCGGGTCAGGAACGTCTGGGCCAGCAGCACCCGGGCCGGAACGGTCCGCCCCAGCGTCCACACCTGGTGCTCGCCGGGCGCGGCGAAGATCGCGAGCCCGTCCTCGGCATGCACCAGGTCGACCTCGCCGAGCGCCTGGTCGAGCTGGCCGATCACGTCGATCCGGTCGGCCCGCGACACCTCGGGGTCGTTGTGCACCGCGTCCTTGGCCTCTTCCAGCAGATTGCGCAGCCTTACCGCGTCCTGCGCGTTGTCCGGTTCGCGGCGGTGGGTCGGCAGCAGCACGGAGACGGCCGGGTAAGGCCGCGGGCGGCGGAGGTCGGCGAGGATGTCGGGGCTGATCGGCGCATGCATGGCGGTGCCCTTTCGGCGGCGGCATCGTGTGCCGGTGGCGTCCCCCGCAGCGTCCCTTTGTCTCTTCATGGATATATCAATGTGCCGCCCCCCGCAGCTTGTGCGAGGTCGCCCCGGCCGGCCGCCGGCCACATCATCCCTGGTCAGCGCCCTGGTCCTCCTCTCGGCGGGCGCGACGCGCCTCCGGTCTCGGGCCCGGCGCGGAGGCCCGGGGCGCCAGGGCCCAGCGCTTCCGTCTCGACGGCCGCCGCGCAAGCGGAATGCCCGAGCCCAGGGGCTGCTGCTGACAGCCGGTGACCGGTGTGCTTAGCTGCCGACCGCGACGAGGGGAGGCGGCGGTGGACGAGCACGACGCCACAGCCAGGGCGCGACAGGCGGGCGGGCACGAGAAGGACGCACCCCCGGCAGCGGGGCCACGGGGTGGCGGGGGCAGGGCGGGCGCGGCGGGCAGGGCGCTGGCCCTCGTCGCCGTCGCGGGCACCGCGCTGGGCGCCGTGACGCTGCGCCCCGGCCGGTCGCTGTTCGCCGACAGCGGCGGGCCGCTGGACAATTCCGCCGCCGTCATCCTGATCGCCCTCGCCTGCCTGGGCGCGGGAATACTGCTCAGCAGCCGCTACCGCGCCCGCCTGGGCTACGAGCAGAACCTGCCGCCCTTCGAGCAGCGGCTCGCCGACGCGGTGCGGGTGACGCTGATCACGGCCGCACTGGCGATCCCCCTTCTGCTGCTCGCCATGCACCGGTTCCCGCAGGGCGGCAGCACCCCGACCGTCGAGCGGACCGGCAGCGACTGGATACCGCGGAGCAAGCGCCCGCCGGCGCCGCCGGGCCACATCGGCAAGCCCAGCCACGCCCCCCAGATCACCCTGCCGCACATCCTGGTGGTCATCGGCATCGCCCTGCTGGTGGTCGTCCTGCTGGTCGCCGGCTACCGGCTGTGGCGCCAACTGCGGGACACCGCCGAGCAGCCGGACCCGGGCCCGTACCTCCCGGCCGAGCACGACGTACTCGCCGACGCCGTCGACTCCGGGCGCCGCGCACTGCTCGACGGCACCGACGCCCGCGCCGCCGTCATCGCCTGCTATGCCGCCATGGAGACCTCGCTGGCCGAGTCCGGCGTCGCCCGCCGCGCCTCCGACAGCCCCCAGGACCTGCTGGAGCGGGCCGCCGGCAGCGGCCTGCTGACCGGCCCGCACGCCACCGACCTGACCGTGCTGTTCCGCGAGGCCCGCTACTCCACCCACCCCATGGACCACACCCACCGCGACCGGGCCGCCGACGCGCTCGACGCCATCGCCGCGCAGCTCGCGGAACGCGCCGCCGCGGACGCCGGGCCCGGCGAGGGCACACAGGGGCCGCAACCGACCGCGGGAGCCCACCGGTGACCGAACCGCGGCCCCCCGAGCCGGGCGTACCCGGTTCCGTACGCCACTCGCTGACCCTGCTGGCCGCGGTCGGCGCCGCGGCCGTCGTCCTGCCGGGCCTCGTGGAAGGCCTGCCGGGCGCCGCCACCGGACTCGCCGTATGCACGGTCGCCGGCCTCGCCATCGCCCGCTACGTCACCGGCGCCGGCGCCCAGGACAGCGGCTTCCGCCGCTCGGTGCGGCTGCTCGGCAGCCGCGCGCCCGCACTCGGCGAATGGCAGCGCATCGTCGACAAATCGATCGGCGACCGCAGCGACGTGCACTTCACCGCCACCCTCCGGCCGCAACTGCAACGGCTGTTCGCCGCCCGGCTCGCCGAGCGGCACGGCGTCGACATGCACCGCAGCCCGAAGCGGGCCGAGGCCCTCGTCGGCGCCGACCTGTGGCCCTGGATCGACCCCGCGCACCGCCCCGCGCACCGGCCCGACGACCCGGAGCAGGTGCTCCGCGCCCTGCTCGACCGGTTGGAGGCGCTGGACGGGGCCCCCCGACCGGCCGCCGCCCGTACCACCACCAGGCACAGTGAGGATCCGCAGTGACCAGCCAAGACCGCACAGCCGACCACGACGCCCTGACCCCCCGACAGGCCGGTGAGCGGGCCGCGGAAGTCCTGGCCGAGATCCGTACGGCCGTCGTCGGCAAGCCCCGGCCGCTCGACATGGTCATGCTCGGCATCCTGGCCGGCGGCCACGTCCTGATCGAGGACCTGCCGGGCCTCGGCAAGACCCTGCTCGCCCGGTCCTTCGCCACCGTGCTCGGCCTGGACTTCCGGCGTATCCAGTTCACCCCCGACCTGCTGCCCTCCGATGTGACCGGCGCCCCCTTCTACGACCAGCGCACCGCCGAGATGGTCTTCCGGCCGGGCCCCGTCTTCACCCACCTGCTGCTCGCCGACGAGATCAACCGCACCCCGCCCAAGACCCAGGCCTCGCTGCTCGAAGCGATGGCCGAGTCGCAGGTGTCCATCGACGGCAGCACCCGCCCGCTGCCCGACCCCTTCGTCGTGGTCGCCACCGCGAACCCCATCGAGTACGAGGGCACCTACTCGCTGCCCGAAGCCCAGCTCGACCGCTTCCTGCTCCGGGTACGGATGGGCTATCTGACCGCGCCCGAGGAGACCGGGATGCTGCGCGCCCGGATCGCCCGCGCGGCGCCCGAGGCGGTGCTGCGCACCCTGAGCGGCCCCGCGGAGGTGCTGGCGATGCGCGCCGCGGTCGAACAGGTCGAGGTCGAGGACGACCTGCTCGACTACGTCGTCTCCCTGGTCGGGGCCACCCGCGGCCACCAGCACATCCAGGTCGGCGCCTCACCGCGCGGCGGCCTCGCCCTGGTCCAGCTCGCCCGTGCCCGCGCGGTCCTCGACCTGCGCGACTACGCCACCCCCGAGGACGTCAAGGACGTCGCCGTCGCGGCCCTCGCCCACCGGATCACCCTCAAGCCCGAGCTGTGGGTCCGGCAGATCGACGCGGACGACGTGGTCGCCGAGATCGTCAGGTCCGTCGCCGCCCCGCAGACCGTGCCCCGCAGCCCCGTCGCGTCATGACGGAACGACCCGCCGCACTCGACCGGGCACTGGGCGGCGTGACGGGCGCGCCCACCGAGCCGCCGCCGGCGGCGCCGCCCGGCTGGCGGGCCGGCGAGCGCACCCTGCGCTACGGCACGGTCGCCGCGGTCGCGGTGGCCGCCGCCCTCCTCACCGGCCACGCGTGGCTGCTGGCCGCGGCCGCCGCCCCGCTCGCCCTGCTGGCCCTGGCGCTGCCGGCCGGCCGCAGGCCGCGGCACCTCACGCCCGCGGTCGACGTCCAGCCGCGGCGCTGCTTCGAGGGCGAGCGCGTCACCGCCACCGTCACCCTCGCGCACGACGGCGCGGCCGGGCGCCTCGACCCCGGCGTCACCCTCGGGCCCGGTGTACGGCTCGACGACCTCGACGTCACCGGCGGGCGCGTCACGCTGACCTTCACCGCGCAGCGCTGGGGCCGCTGGACCGTCGGCACGGTCGACCTCGACGTCTACGACACCGGCGGCGCCGCCCGCCGCACCCTGCGCGTCGACCTCGGCGAGGTCGCGGTCTTCCCGGTCCCCACCGCGACCGGCGTCACCCCCATCCCGGTACGGCTGCCGCAGCGGCTCGGCGAGCACACCTCATCGCAGCGCGGCGAGGGCGTCGAGGTCACCGGCATCCACCCCTACGTACGCGGCGACCGCCAGCGCCGCATCCACTGGCCCGCGACCACCCGCCGCGGGGAACTGCAACTCCACCAGTTCGCCGCGGAGAGGGCCTCGGACACCGTGGTCCTGCTCGACGTCCTCGCCGACGTCCGCGACCCGGTGAGCGGTACGTCCTCGCTCGACGAGACCTTCCGCGCCGCGGCCGGCCTGGTCCGCGCCTACCTGCGCACCCACGACCGGATCGGCGTCGTCTCGGTCGGCGGCGCCACCCGCTGGCTGCAACCCGGCAGCGGCCAGAGCTACTTCTACCGGATCGTGGAGAGCGTCCTCGACGTCCGCAAGGACCTCGGCTACCGCACGGCCGGGCTGCACAGGCTGCCGCCGCCCGCCCTGCCGGAGAGCGCCCTGGTCTACGTCCTCACGCCGCTCACCGACCAGCGCATCCTCGATGTGCTCGACCAGGTCAGGTCGCGGGCCAATCCGCTGGTCGTGGTGGAGATCCCCACCGGCGACCCGACGGTCGAGCCCGGCGACCGCACCGCGGAGCTTGCCCTGCGCCTGTGGCGGGCCGACCGCGACGCGATGCGCTTCGCCCTGACCGAACGCGGCATCGCCGTCATCACCCACCATCCCGGCGAAACCCTCGACCTGGCCCTCGCCCCCCTGCTGCGCACCCGCATCCGCGGAGGCCGCCGATGAGCCGCGCGCCCGGCCCCCGCCGATCGACCGCCCGCACCGACGGAGGCCGCCGATGAGCCGCACCACGGATGTCCACCGGCTGACCGCCCGGCTGCTCGGCGTCGCCCTGGCTGTCGCCGCCTGCAACCCGCCCCGCACCCTCGACGGCCCTGTCGCCGGCTGGGCCCTCGTCCTCGCGGCCTGCGGTGCCGCGTGGTGGGCGGCGCCGATGGTCGACGCGCGCCCGGTGGTCACCTCGATGCGGTGGACCGCGGTGGCGGCGCACCGGCGCAACACGCTGCTGCCCGCCGGCGCGGTCGCCCTGGCCGCGCTGACCGCCCCCGGGGTCTGGCTGGCGGCCTGCGTCACCGGCCTGCTGGTCGCCTACCTCCTGGTCACCGACGGCTGGACGATGGGTTCCACCGCCCCCGCGGGCACCGACCGCGCCACCCCGGCGCTCGCCGCCACCGCGGCGGCCGCGGTGGTCTTCGCCGCCTCCACCGCCCCGGTCGCCCACACCACCTGGTCCCGCCTCCCGGCGGCCCTCGCCATCGCGGCCACGACCGCCTGCGTGGCCTTGGCCCTGCGCCACCGCCGCACCGGTTGACGCACCCCGCGGAGTCCTGGGAAGAGTCAGCTGTATCGGTTCAGTAAACGCGGCACCCACTTACCAAAACCATGCTTCCCATCTGCACTTGCCGTGCTTTACCGTTTAATGACCCGGCCCGCCCAGGGGCCGAGGGAGCAGCCGACGCGCCGCAGGCATGAGGGAGTAGCGATGAAGGACGTCACGCCGCTGGTCGACGGCTGGACCCTCCGCCTGCCGGGCGACGGCAGAGCGGGCGGCACCCCGGAGCGCAGGCTCCACGCCACCGTGCCCGGGTGCGTCCACACCGACCTGCTCGCCGCGGGCGAGATCGCCGACCCCTTCCTGGACAGGAACGAGCACGACGCCGCCTGGGTCGGCCGCGCCGACTGGACGTACGAGACGGTGCTGCCCGCGCGGACCACGGCCCACGAGCGCAGCGACCTCGTCTTCGACGGCCTCGACACCGTCGCCGAGATCACCCTCGGCGGCCGCCGGCTGGGCGCGACGCGCAACATGCACCGGAGCCACCGCTTCGACGTCACCGCCGACCGCGGGACCGGAGGCGGCGGCACACCGCTGACCGTGGCCTTCACCTCGGCCTACACCGAAGCGGAACGCGTACGCGCGCTCGTCGGGGACCGGCCGAACTCGTATCCGGAGCCCTTCCAGTACATCCGCAAGATGGCCTGCTCCTTCGGCTGGGACTGGGGGCCGACGCTGGTCACCGCCGGGATATGGAAGCCGGTGCGGCTCGAACACTGGTCGACCGCCCGGCTGGCGCGGGTCACCCCGCTGGTGACCGTCACCGACCGCACCGGACGGGTCGAGGTCCGGGTCGAGATCGAGCGCACCGCGACAGGCGCCGACCGGCCGCTGACGGTAAGGCTGCGGGTGGGGGAGACCGTCTCGGAGACCACTGTCCCGGCCGGCGCGGACCGCGTCACCGCGCTCGCCGAGGTCCCCGCCCCCGACCTGTGGTGGCCGCACGGCTACGGCGAACAGCCGCTGTACGACTGCGAGGTCACCCTCGCGGACCAGGGCGCCGCGCTGGACGGCTGGCAGCGGCGTATCGGCTTCCGCACCGTCACCCTGGACACCTCGCCCGACGAGCACGGCACGGCCTTCACCCTGGTCGTCAACGGCACCCCGGTCTTCGCCCGCGGCGTCAACTGGATCCCCGACGACGTCCTGCCCACCAGGGTCGACGCCGCCCGCTACCGGCGCCGGCTGCGGCAGGCCGTGGACGCCGGGGTGGACCTGATCCGGGTGTGGGGCGGCGGGATCTACGAGAGCGACGACTTCTACGACGCCTGCGACGAGCTGGGCCTGCTGGTCTGGCAGGACTTCCTCTTCGCCTGCGCCGCCTACCCCGAGGAGCAGCCGCTGCGCTCCGAGATCGAGGCCGAGGCCAGGGAGAACGTCGGCCGGCTCGCTCCGCACCCGAGCCTGGCACTGTGGAACGGCAACAACGAGAACCTGTGGGGCTTCCGCGACTGGGACTGGGAGGACGCGCTGGCCGGCGACTCCTGGGGAGAGGGCTACTATCTGGGCCTGCTGGCCAGGGTCGTCGCCGAGACCGACCCGACCCGGCCCTACTGGGCCGGCAGCCCCTGGTCGGGCTCCTGGGACCACCACCCCAACGATCCCCGGCACGGCACCGCCCACTCCTGGGAGGTGTGGAACCGCGTCGACTACACCGACTACCGCGACAGCGTCCCGCGCTTCGTCGCCGAGTTCGGCTGGCAGGCGCCGCCCGCTTATGCCACCGCCCGCCGCGCGCTGTCCGACGACCCGCTGACCCCCGACTCGCCCGGCATGCTGCACCACCAGAAGGCCGGGGACGGCAACGGCAAGCTCGCCCGCGGCCTGGCCCGGCACTTCCCGGTGCCCGCCGACTTCGACACCTGGCACTACCTGACCCAGGTCAACCAGGCACGGGCCGTCGCCACCGGCATCGAGCACTGGCGCTCGCACTGGCCGGTGTGCGCCGGCACCGTCGTGTGGCAGCTCAACGACTGCTGGCCGGTGACCTCCTGGGCCGCCGTCGACGGCGACGAGCGCCCCAAGCCGCTCTACCACGAGCTGAAGCGGCTCTACGCGGACCGGCTGATCACCGTACAACCGCGCCCCGGCGGCCTCGTCGCGGCGCTGGTCAACCAGGCCGCGCGGGACTGGTCGGGCACGGCGGTCCTGCGCCGGGTCGCGGTGGACGGCGCCGTGCTCGCCGAGGTGCGGCTGCCGTTCACCGCGGCGCCCAGGACCGTCGCCGAGATCGCGCTGCCGCCCGAGGTGCTGCCCGCGGCGGACAGCGGCAAGGAGCTGCTGACCGTACGGGTCGGGGAGCTGCGGGCCTGCTGGTTCCCGGTCCGCGACAAGGACTTCGGCTACCCGGAGCCCAGCTGGGACGTCGCGGTCGCCGTGCACCCCGACGGCGCCGCCGCCGTCACCGTCACCGCCCGCACCCTGCTGCGCGACCTGCTGCTGCAGGCCGACCGGCTCGGCCCCGCGGCCACCGCGGACCGCGGCCTGACCACCCTGCTGCCCGGCGAGAGCGTGACGATCACCGTACGCGGCTGGGACCACCCGTCGCCCGACGCCGCCGCGGCCGTGCTCTTCTGCGTCAACGCGGCCGTGAAGCCGCCGGCTCCGCCCGCTACTTGGTCGCCCCGCGGGTGAAACCGTTGTAGACGAACCGCTGGAGGAGCAGGAAGACGACCGGCGTAGGTGCTGGCGGTAGTCGGGCTTGCCGGTTGCAGACGAAGCCCTGCACGTTGGCGAAGTTCGCGATGCCGTAGACCTTGCCGCCGACGGAGGTCTTCTCGGTGAAGGTGTACTTCCTGCCCAACTCGCCGGCGCTGCCCAACGAGGCGAAGAACTACGGGTGGTCCGCGGTCTTGACGGCCGCGGGGATCATGACCACGTCGCCGTGGTTCGACGTGCTCGTCCGGATCTTGACCTCGCCCTCGTCGTCCGTGACGCCCTCGAAGGCCACGTGCGCCTTCGGGTGGAGCTTGCCGAATTCGGCGGCGTACTCCTTCACCGTCACACAGCGGTTCAGCGCGATCCGCCGCACCGTGGTGGGGTAAGTTGGGCGCCGACCGGCAGCACACCGCGACCAGCCGAGGAGGTGGGAACGATCACCGCCAGTTCGTACCGCGCGCTCCCGCCGCACGGCCTCGCGAGGCCCGCGGCCTCCTGACGGGAGCGCCGACCGGCTTCCCGAGAGGTTCACATGTCGGACTCCGTCACACCGTTGCCCGAAGCCGCACCGCAGCACGCCGCACCGCAGGACGCCGTCGTCGCCCGGCTCAGGGCTGCGGGCTGCGTCTTCGCCGAGGACGAGGCGCGGATCATCCTCGCCACCGCCACCACACCTGACGAGCTGGACGCGATGGTCGTCCGGCGGGCCGGCGGGCTGCCGCTGGAACACGTCGTCGGCTGGGCCGAATTCTGCGGCCTGCGCATCGCCGTCGACCCCGGGGTCTTCGTGCCCAGGCGGCGCACCGAACTCCTGGTGCGCGAGGCCGTCGCGCTCGCCCGCGCGGCCCGCGCCGAAGGCGGGACCGTCGTCGACCTGTGCTGCGGCACCGGCGCGGTCGGCGCCGCGCTGGCCGCCGCCCTGGCCCCTACGGAACTGCACGCCGCCGACCTCGACCCGGCGGCCGTCGCCTGCGCCGCCCGCAACCTCGCCGGGGTCGGCGGGCGGGTCCACCGCGGCGACCTCTTCGCGGCGCTGCCCGCCGCGCTGCGCGGCACGGTCGACCTGCTGGCCGCCAACGTGCCCTACGTGCCCAGCGGCGCCGTCGGCCTGCTGCCGGCCGAGGCCCGCGACCACGAGGCGCTGATCGCCCTCGACGGCGGGCACGACGGCCTCGACGTGATGCGCAGGGTCGCGGCCAGTGCCGCGGACTGGCTCGCCCCCGGGGGCTCGCTGCTGGTGGAGGCCGGTGAGAGACAGGCACAGACCGCCGCCGGCATCCTGGCCGGCGGCGGCCTGCGACCGCGTCTCGCGACCGACGACGACCTCGGGGCGACCGTGGTCATCGGCACCCGCCCGTAGCGGCGTGCCGTCGCCCCGGCCCGTGCCGGGGCGACGGTCAGTCCTGCTGCTCGGCGGGCCGCAGCCCGGACGTCCACTTCTCCTCGATGTTCCCGAACTTCCACACCGCCATCGCCACCGCCCAGGTGAGGAAGAACAGCCCGACGATGACGTAGCCGACGATGTTCAGGTCCAGGCCGCCCGCCCAGTCCCAGAACGCCCCGTGCAGGCCTGCCTTGTCGCTGACCAGGCCGAGGAGTTCGACCGTGCCGATGATCAGCGCGACCGCGACCGACAGGCCGGTGATGGTCAGGTTGTAGTAGACCTTGCGCACCGGCTTGGAGAAGGCCCACTCGTAGGCGAAGTTCATGAACGAGCCGTCGATGGTGTCCAGCAGGCACATCCCCGCCGCGAACAGCACCGGCAGGCACAGGATCGCGTACCAGGGCAGGCCGGAGGCCGCGCCGGAGCCGGCGAGCACCAGCAGCGCGATCTCGGTGGCGGTGTCGAAGCCCAGGCCGAACAGCAGCCCCAGCGGGTACATCTGCCAGGGCTTCGTGATCGACTTCATCACCCGGCCGAGCAGCCGGTTCATGAACCCGCGGTTGTTCAGGTGCTCTTCGAGCGCGGCCTCGTCGAAGTGGCCGCCGCGCATCTGCCGGAAGACCTTCCAGATCCCGGCCAGGATCAGCAGGTTGATGAAGGCGATGACGTAGAGGAAGGTGCCGGAGACGGTGGTGCCCACCCAGCCCGTGACATTGTGCAGCTGCGAGTCGTCGTTCTCGACCGGGTCGGCGAGCGACCTGACGCCCAGCGACAGCAGGAACGCCAGGGCGAAGACGATGCTGGAGTGCCCCAGCGAGAACCAGAAGCCCACCGACAGCGGCCGCTTGCCCTCGTGCATCAGCTTGCGGGTGGTGTTGTCGATCGCCGCGATGTGGTCGGCGTCGAAGGCGTGCCGCATGCCCAGGGTGTACGCCGTCACACCCATGCCGATGCCGAACGACTTGGTGCCCAGGCTGTAGTGCTCGGGCGCCACGATCGCCACCAGCGTGAACCACCCGATGACGTGCAGGGCCACGATGAAAGCGGCCATCCCGCCCAGCCGGGTCCACTCCGCCCGGGTCATCGAACCGCGTATTCGGCGCCAGCGGGACCCCGCGGGGACGGCGGCCTCGGTGGTGGTGGTCATACGTTCGTCCTCCGTCGGAGCGGCTGGGGGAGCACTACCGCAACAGACTACTTGTTGCGAATCATTCGCAATAGCCTGCCCCTGCCCTGCTCCGCTCACACCCACCCGAGGTCAGCGTGCCGCGCCGGCAAGATCACCCTGGCCCGCCTCGCACCGCCCTGGCCGTGGCACACCGCCTGTCGCAGCTGGTCGCAGGACACCGGCACCGCCGGAGAGTCCGGTCACACCTGCCGGGAAAGCGCCGCCGACGCCCGTTCGTCCTGATTGACGCATGACAGAAGGGAGCCCTACGCTCCTTCTGTAGTGATGACGTGGGGAAGCTGGTGGAAATCCAGCACGGTCGCGCCACTGTGATCCCGCCGCCGCACCCGGCGATACGGGGAGTCAGACAGCCGCTCATCACGACGCCCATGGAACAGGGACGCACGATCCCCTAAGGAGGGCTCACCTTGAGCAGCATTTCCGCACCCCGCCCGGCAGTCACGCCGGTCGTCCTGCCGGTCTCGAAGGCCGTGATGTGGCTGGTCGGCACCGCGATCCTCGCGCTCGCCGCCTACTACTTCATCGGCGTCGACCAGGGCGCCGTCTCGGTCTTCGGCAAGGACATGCACATCCACGAGTTCGTCCACGACGCACGCCACTTCCTCGGTTTCCCCTGCCACTGACACCGCCGGAACCGACGTACGGACAACTCGACATGGAAAAGAAGCTCATACTGCGCGGCATCCTGGCCGGCGCAGCAGCCGGGCTGCTCGCGTTCCTCTTCGCCCGCGTCTTCGCCGAGCCGCAGATCGGCAGGGCGATCGACTACGAGAGCGGCAGGGACGCGGCCCAGACGGCACTCGACAAGGCCGCCGGACTGCCGGCCGAGGCGGCGGACCCCGACCTGTTCAGCCGCACCATCCAGGCCGACGTCGGCATGGGCGTCGGGATGATCGTCTTCGGCATGGCGATGGGCGCGCTCTTCGCCGTCGCCTACACCGTCTGCCTCGGCCGGGTCGGCGGGCTGCGCGCCCGCAGCCTGGCCCTGGTCGTCGCCGGCGGCGGATTCCTCGGCATGTACCTGGTGCCGTTCCTGAAATACCCGGCGAACCCGCCCGCCATCGGCCACGAGGACACCATCAGGGCCCGCAGCGGCCTCTACCTGCTCATGGTGGTGTGCTCGGTGGCGTTCCTGATCGCCGCGGCCTGGCTGGGCAGGCGGCTGCAACCCAGGCTCGGCAACTGGAATGCCACGCTGCTCGCGGCCGGCGCCTTCGTCGTCGCCATCGGCGTCGTCATGCTGATCCTGCCCCCGCTGGGTCATCTCGCGTACAACAAGCAGCACTTCGGCGACCACGCCACCGAGACACCGCTGCCGCTCACCGACGGACACGGCCGCATCGTCTACCCGGGCTTCCCTGCCGACGTGCTGTTCTCCTTCCGCTTCTACTCCGTCGCGGCCCAACTGCTGCTCTGGTCGGCCATCGGCCTGGTCTTCGCGCCGCTGGCCGAACGCCTGCTGCAGCCCCGCCCCGAGCCCGCCGCCCGAGGGGCGGCACCCGTACCGGCATGACGCACCACCCGCACGGCACGGCGGAACCGGGCGCGGTGATCGAGGAGATCACCGCGCTCGGGCCGTTCTTCGCCGTCACCACCCACCCGGCCGCCGCACCGCCCGCCGAGCCGTGGCAGCCGCTGAGCGGGCCGCTGCTCGCCGAGCGGGCCGACGCCGTACGGGCGTATCTGGCCGCGGCCGGCGGCCGGTCGGCGGAGGCGGTCGAACCCCGGGTCGCCGCCTCGGTCGCCCATCTCGGCCTGGCCGCACGGCTGCTGTCACCCGCGCTGGCCGCGGCCGTCCTGCACGGGCGGCTGCTCGGCTACGACCTCGGCGCGGCGCGCTGGCAGCCCGCGCTGGGCGGCCCGGTCCCGCTCTCGCTGCCCGACGACGCGCTGCACCCGCCCGCACCGGCCGAGAACCAACTCGCCGACACCGTCGCCGACCAGCTGCTGGACGGCCCGCTCACCGAACTGGCCCGCCACTTCGCCGCGCTGGGCGTCTCCGCACACATCCTGCTGGGCAACACCGCCTCCGCCGTCAACGGCGCCGCGACCGCGCTGGCCGCCGCCCGCCCCGAACTGGCCGCCCGCGCCCACGCGTTCACCACCCTGCTGCTGGAAAGGCCGCCGCTGCGCCCGCAGAGCGCCCGTACGCCCTCCGGTGCCTTCCGCCGGCGCAGCTGCTGCCTGATCTACCGCGCCGCCCCCGACCGCAGGGGCGCCCTGTGCGGCGACTGCGTCCTCCAGGGGACGGCCGGCCGAACCGCCGCCGACCTGTGAGCGGCCCTCAACCGGTCACCGGCGGGCGGTCCTTGGCCGAGGGGCGCCAAGGGCTCGGCGACGGCGTCCCCGGAACCGGCCGGCAGCCCCGGGCGTGGGTGCGCCTTCCCGAGGGCGGGCGGGTGGTCGCCGCTCATGTCCCGGCAGCCCTCGACCACCGTGGCCCGCGTCACCCGCCGGGCCGCCGCCCTGCCCGCAGGGCACGCTGTGCCACACTCCAGCGCGTGAAGCACATCTACGTCATCGGCATCGGCGCGGGTGACCCCGAGCAGCTCACCCTGCAGGCGGTCAGGGCCCTGGGACGCACCGAGGTGTTCTTCCTGCTCGACAAGGGCGAGGACAAGGCGGGCCTGGTGCGGCTGCGCGAGGAGATCCTGGAGCAACACGCGCCCCGCCCGCACCGGGTGGTCGTCGCCACCGACCCGGACCGCGACCGCGGCGCCGCCGGAGGGGCGTACGCACCGGCCGTCGACGACTGGCGGCGCCGCCGCGGCGACATCTACCAGCGGCTGATCGCCGAGGAGTTGGCCGACGACGGCTGCGGGGCCTTCCTGGTCTGGGGCGACCCCGCCCTCTACGACAGCACCCTGGCGATCCTGGAGGACGTGCACGCCCGCGGCGGCACCGACTTCGACTGGACGGTGGTGCCCGGCATCAGCAGCGTCGCGACCCTGGCCGCCCGGCACCGCACCGGGCTCAACCAGGTGGGCCGTCCGGTCCAGATCACCACCGGCCGGCGGCTCTCCGACGCGGGCGGGCTGCCCGACGGCGTGGACGACGTCGTCGTGATGCTCGACGCCCGCCAGGCCTTCGGCGCCCTCACCGGCCAGGGCCTGCAGATCTACTGGGGCGCCTACCTCGGCACCCCCGACGAGATCCTGCTGGCCGGCCCGCTGGACGACGCCCTGGCCGACCGCATCCGCACCACCCGCGCCGAGGCCCGCGCGCGCATGGGCTGGATCATGGACACGTACCTGCTGCGCAGGACGCAGCCGCCCACCCCGCAAGGGCCCGCCGACCCGGCCGGCGGTCCGCGATGACGCCGACTCCCCGCCGGGGGACGTACACCCGGCGGACGCCGGTGATCCCCGGCGCCGCGGACGCTCGCGAGCGGTGGCACCAGGCGTGAGGACGCGGCGGGTCCTGATCCTCGGCGGCACCGCCGAGGCCCGGGCCCTCGCCGACCTGCTCGCCGGTGAGCCGGGCCTGGACGTGACGTCGTCGCTCGCGGGCCGCACCCCCGACCCGCGGCTGCCCGCCGGCCAGGTCAGGATCGGCGGGTTCGGCGGCGCGGAAGGGCTGGCCGCGTGGCTGCGCGAGCAGCGGGTCGACGCGGTGGTCGACGCCACCCACCCCTTCGCCGGGGCGATCAGCCGGCACGCGGCGCACGCCGCCGGCGCCACCGGCGTACGGCTGCTGGCACTGCGCAGGCCCGGCTGGAGCCCGGGGGAGGGGGACCGCTGGCACTGGGCGGGCACCATCGCCGAGGCCGCCGCCCTGCTCCCGCACCTGGGGCAGCGCCCCTTCCTCGCCATCGGCCGCCAGGATCTGGCGGCCTTCGCCGGGCTCCCGCTCCACTTCCTGGCCCGCTCGGTCGCCCCGCCGCCACCGCCGCTGCCCGCACACTGCCGCGTCCTGCTCGACCGAGGCCCCTTCACCCTCGACGGCGAGCGCGCCCTGCTCCACGAGCACCGCGTCGACGTCCTGGTCACCAAGGACAGCGGCGGCCCGGCCACCTCACCCAAACTCACCGCCGCCCGCGAGTCCGCCCTCCCCGTACTGATCGTCCGCCGCCCGCCGCCGCCCCCCGGCGTGCCCGCCGTCGCCACCCCCGCCGCAGCGGCGGCCTGGCTGCGCGCGCTGCGGGAGTAGGACGGCGCCGCCAGCCTCGATCCGTACGGATCCACTCCCCACCGGACCGCCCCGCATCAACCGATCGGTTGACCCCGGCATCCACCACCTGCCCGCGCACCGCACCCCGGTGGCCGATCCGCGGGCGCCCGGCCGCGCGGGATTCTCGGTCCAGGCGGCGGAGCGCCGCCGCGAGGCCACGGGAAAGGGCCACGGCAATGACGGTCATCGAGGTCGAGCACCTGCACAAGCGCTACGGGGACGGCGTGGCGGTGCACGACGTGTCCTTCACGGTCGGCGAGGGCGAGGTCTTCGGCATCGTCGGCCCGAACGGCGCGGGCAAGACCACCACCGTGGAATGCCTGTCCGGGCTGCGGCCCGCGGACGGCGGGCGCCTGCGCGTCCTCGGCCTCGACCCGCGAGCCGACCGCGCGGCCGTACGCCGCCTGCTCGGCGTGCAGCTCCAGGAGAGCGGCCTGCCGGACAAGCTGCGGGTGCGCGAGGCCCTCGACCTCTTCGCGTCCTTCCACCCCGCCCCCGCCGACGTCCCCGCGCTGCTCGACCGCCTCGGCCTGGCCGACAAGGCACTCGCCCCGTACAAGACGCTCTCCGGCGGCCAGAAGCAGCGCCTGGCGATCGCCCTGGCCGTGGTCGGCCGCCCCCGGGTGGTGGTGCTCGACGAGCTGACCACCGGCCTCGACCCGCACGCCCGGCGTGCCACCTGGCAGCTCGTGGAGCAGATCCGCGACGAGGGCGTCACCGTCCTGCTGGTCACCCACTTCATGGAAGAGGCAGAGCGGCTGTGCGACCGGGTCGCGCTGATCGACTCGGGCCGCGTCGTCGCCGTCGACACCCCGGCGGGACTGGCAGGGCGGGCAGGGCAGGAGCAGCGGATGCGCTTCCGGCCGTCCGCGCCGCTGGACGAGGACGTGCTGCGGGCACTGCCCGAGGTCACCACCCTGGCCTGGCACGGCCCGCAGATCGAACTGACCGGCAGCGGCAACCTCGTCGGCGCCGTCACCGCCCTGCTGGCCAGGCGTCAGATCATCGCCGCCGACCTGCGGGTCGACCAGGCCACCCTCGACGACGCCTTCATCGCCCTGACCGGCCACGGGCCCGCACCGGCCGGCCTCGCCGACCCCCGCTGACCCCAGTAGACCAGCACCCCGGAAGACCAGCAGAGGACACCCCCGTGACCACCTTCGCCGCGCCCCGCGCCCGTATGACCGCCCAGGGCTTCCGCACCCTGACCGCCACCCAGGCCAGGCTGCTGCTGCGCGCACCCGCCGCCCTGATCTGGCTCGCCTTCCCGCTGCTGATGCTGATCGCCTTCGGCAGCATCCCCGGCTTCCGCACCGCCGACGCCGACCTCGGCGGCAGAAGCGTCCTCGACGTCTACGTGCCCACCATCGCCGCCATGGTGCCGCTGTTCCTGGGCTGCACCGCCCTGCCGATGACCATGGCCGACCACCGTGAGAAGGGCTTCCTGCGGCGGCTGTCTGTCAGCCCGGTCCCCGCGGAAGGGATGCTCGCCGCGCTGCTGGCCGTCATCGCCGTCCTGGCCGCGGCCGGCGTCGGCGTGATCACCGCGGTCGGCGGCCTCGCCTACCACGTCAAGGCACCGGCCGACCCCGGCGCCGTCGCCGCCGCCTTCCTGCTGGGCACCACCGCCGTGCTCTCCCTCGGCCTGGTCGCCGCCGCCCTGGCCCGCACCTCGGCGGCCGCCGCGGGCATGGGCGTCCCGCTGATGGTGCTGAACTTCTTCTTCAGCGGCCTGTACGTCCCGCTGTCCGAACTGCCGCGCGCCCTGCGGCAGATCAGCGAGTACGTCCCCTTCGGCGCCGTCATGGCCGCGTGGGACGGCCGCGGCGCCCTGTGGCAGCACCTCGCGGTGCTCGCGGCGTACACCGTGGTCGGCAGCCTGCTCGCCGCCCGTCTCTTCCGTTGGGAATGATGGACGGGTGAAGGCACCTCAAGGCGATGCCGCCGACGTGCGGTTCCAGCAGCTCCAGCACTACCTGCCCTACACCGGGCTGGCGGTCTCCCTGGTGCTGGCGCTCGCGCTCGGCCCGCGCACGGCGGGGTTCGCGGCGCTGGCCTGCGGATTGTCCGCGGCGGCCGCACTGTGGCTGCGCTTCATGGACGTGCCCTACCCGGCTCCCGCGGGGCAGCGCGGCCGGGCGATCCTCTTCTTCGCCGTCCTGCTGGTCCTCATCGCCGCGCTGATCGCCCTCAGCCCCTTCTTCGGCTTCTTCGGCTTCACCGGCTATCTCCAGGTGGCGCTGCTGCCCCGGGCCCTGTGGACGCCGGCCATCGCGCTCAACGCGGCACTCATGGCGACCACCCAGGTCGGCGGGGTCGGCAATCTGCACGGCGGCACCCTCGGCGTCTACGCGGGCCTGGTCGTGGTCAACATGGTCTTCGCCGGCGTCATCACCTACCAGGGCATCGAGGAGGACCAGCGCAGCAGGCGGCGGGCCGAGATGATCGGGGAACTCGCCGAGGCCAACCGCCGGTTGCGCGAGACGATGCAGGAGAACGCCGGACTGCACGCCCAGCTGGTCACGCAGGCCCGCGAGGCCGGCATCCTCGACGAGCGGCAGCGGATGGCCGGCGAGATCCACGACACCCTCGCCCAGGGCCTCACCGGCATCGTCACCCAGCTGGAGGCCGCCGAGCGCTTCGACGCCGACCCGGCACGCCGCGCCCGGCACCGCGAACTGGCCAGGACCCTGGCCAGGGACAGCCTCGCCGAGGCCCGCCGCTCGGTGCGTGCCCTGCGCCCCGGCCCGCTGGACGAGGCGCCCCACCTGCCGGGCGCCCTGGACGACCTGGCGCGGCGCTGGTCGCAGACCTCCGGCGTCGCGGTCAGGGTCGAGGTCACCGGCAGCCCCGTACCGCTGCAGCCGCCGGTGGAGGTGGCGCTCTTCCGCACCGCCCAGGAGGGCCTGGCCAACATCGCCAAGCACGCCGCCGCCTCCCGCGCAGGCCTCACGCTGTCCTACACCCACGAGGTGGTGATGCTCGACGTGCTGGACGACGGCGCCGGCTTCGACACCGCGCCCGTCGGCGACAGCTACGGCCTCACCGCGATGCGGCAGCGGCTGCGCCAGGTCGGCGGGACCCTGGAGGTCGAGAGCAGCCCGGGTGACGGCACCGCGCTGAGCGCCAGCGTCCCCGCAACCGCAACCGCAACCGCAACCGCAACCGCAACCGCAACCGCAACCGCGACCGTGCCCCCGCAACCGGGCCCGCCCCTCGGGCCCGCCCCGGCCGCGAGGGACAATGCGGTGTGACCGTTCGCCTGCTCATCGTCGATGACCACCCCATCGTCCGCGACGGCCTGCGCGCCGTCTTCGAGGGCGACCCGGACTTCACGGTCGCCGGCGAGGCCGCGGACGGCGCCGAGGGCGTCGACCGGGCGGTGGCACTGGCCGTGGACGTCGTCCTGATGGACCTGCGGATGCCGCGCATGGGCGGCGTCGAGGCGATCCGGCTGCTCGCCGAGCGCGCCCCCGGGATCCGCGTCCTCGTCCTCACCACCTACGACACCGACGCCGACGTGCTGCCCGCGATCGAGGCGGGCGCGACCGGCTACCTCCTCAAGGACGCCCCCCGCGAGGAACTGGTCCGCGCGGTGCACGCCGCCCACCGCGGCGAGGCCGTCCTGGCCCCGACCGTCGCGCGCAGGATCCTCGGCCACGTCCGCACCCCGGCCGCCGCCCCCGCGGCGCCGGAGTCGGTCCCCACAGAGCGCGAGCTGGAGATCCTCCGCCTGGTCGCCGCCGGCACCACGAACAGGGAGGCCGCCCGCCGCCTGTTCATCAGCGAGGCCACCGTCAAGACCCACCTGCTGCACCTGTACGCCAAGCTCGGCGTACGCGACCGCGCCGCCGCCGTGGCAGCCGCGTACAAAGCGGGCCTGCTCACCTGAGAGGCGCTTTCACCGGATCCGGGGGATGATGGAGGCGACCTGCAGCCCAGGCCGGGAGGCAGCATGGACTACCCGGAAACGTACGAGCTGGTGTTCCACGCCGCCGCGGTCGAGGACGACGCGGTGCTGGTCCACCGGACCGACCGGGCCGGCGCCGGCGGCTACCCCATCTACCAGGACGAGACCGGTATCGTCCGCGCCGAGATCAGTGCGGACGGCGAAGTCCGCATGGTCGCCAGCGGCGGCCACCAGACCCCCGACACCCCGCTCACCGTACGCTGCGTGCGGCCCTGACACCGGGCGAGCCCCGGCACACGCGCGCTGACCCCGGGCAGCCCCGGCTCAGCGCGCCGTGCCGGGGCTCGCGCCGTCGATCAGCACTGCGCGGTCCCGTGCGGCGACCACCGCGGCGGACAGGCTCTCGATGTCGTACGCCCCCTGGTGCCGCCGCCCGTTGATGAAGAAGGTCGGCGTGCCCGACACCCCGCTCAGGTCCGCCGACTCCACGTCGCGCTCGACCCGTGCCGCGCCCTTGCGGCCGCGCAGCGCCTCGTGGAAGGCGCCCACGTCCAGGGACAGGTCCTTGGCGTGCGCCAGCAGATCCTTGACCTGCAACTTGTCCTGGTGCTCGAAGAGCCGGTCGCGCATCGGCCAGAAGGCGTCCTGGAGCCCGGCGACCTCGGCGGCCTCCGCCGCGAGCTGGGCGTGCGGGTGCACATCGGTCAGCGGCAGATGCCGCCACACGTACCTGACGTCGCCGAAGTCCGCGAGCAGCTCGCGCACCACCGACTCGGCCTGCCCGCAGTAGGGGCACTCGAAGTCGCCGTACTCCACCACCGTCACCGGCGCGTCCATCGGCCCGCGCACATGGTCGTGCTCGGGATCCACCGGCTCGGCGAGGTCGACCACCGCCTGCGCGGTGCCCAGCAGCGCCCGCGCCTTGCGCTCCTTCGGCAGCCGGGAGGTCACCAGTGCCACCACCGAGGTGGTGAGCATCGCGAAGACCACCGCGCTGAGCACGCCGATCTTCGCCTGGTCCAGCTGCCGCCCGCCGAAGGCCAGTGTCGCGATCAGCAGCGACACGGTGAAGCCGATACCCGCGATGGTCCCGCCGCCGGCCACCGCCGCCCAGCCCACCGGCGGCCGCATCCGGCCGCCGCTCAGCCGGGTGGCGAGCGCCGTGGCCCCCACGATGCCGATCGGCTTGCCCAGCCCGTAGCCGAGCAGGATGCCCAGCGTGATCGGCGAGGTGAAGGCGCTGGACAGCAGCGACCCGTTGATCTCGATCCCGGCGTTGGCCAGCGCGAACAACGGCACGATCACATAGCTGGTCCACGGGTGGTAGAGCCGCTGCAAGCGGTCGTTGGGCGACAGCGCCGAGGCGATGCCCTGCCGGGCCTCCCGCTCCAGGTCCGCCGTCGGCTGCTCCCGGAAGGACCGGAAGAGGCCGCTGGCCCGCTCCAGCGCGTCCCGCGGCGCCGGGTAGGCGTAGGACATCAGGCCCATGATCAGACCCACCACCACCGGGTCCACCCCGGACTGCAGGAAGGCCGCCCAGGCGACGATCGCCAGCACCGCGTAGACAGGACCGCGCCGCATCCCCGTCCTGCGTGCGAGGCCCGCCACCACCAGCACTCCGACACCGATCAGCAGCGGCGTCCACGACAGGTGCTCGCTGTAGGCCACCGCGATCACCGCGAGCGCCAGGAAGTCGTCCACCACGGCCACGGTGAGGATGAAGGTGTGCAGCCGGCGCGGGAAACGCGACCCGAGCAGCGCCAGCATGCCCAGCGCGAACGCGGTGTCGGTGGACATCGCGGCACCCCAGCCGTGCCCGGACGACCGGCCGGAGTTCACCGCCAGGTAGATCGCCACCGGGACGATCATGCCGCTGATCCCGGCCAGCAGCGGCAGCGGGATCCGCCGCCGGTCCCGCAGCTCCCCCATGTCGAACTCGCGCCGCGCCTCAAGCCCCACGACCAGGAAGAACAGCGACATCAGCCCGCTGTTCACCCATTCCCGCAGGTCCATGTCGATGGCGTGCGACCCCAGCCGCACCGACAGATGCGTGTCCCACACCGACGCGTAGCTGCCCGGTGCGATGTTCACCCACGCGAGCGCGGCCAGTGTCGCGCCGAGCAGCACCGCCGCACTGCCGGTCTCGGTGCGGATGTACGCCCACGGCGACGAGACACCTGAGCTGTCCCGCTCGGTCCGACCCGTCAAGGGCGTGCTAAAGCCCCGGAACATCCAGCCTCCCGCAGTTCATGTATGCCACACCCTGGCACGAGCCGGCCCCCTGTGGCGTGCCGACCCGGTAGGTGGACTCTGCCGTGCCTGCCCGCTGCCCCCCGCGCGACACCCGGCTGAACCCCGACCGGACGGCGTACGAACAAGGTGGTGACCGCAGGCATCCGCGGACCGGCCCAGGTGGGAGGATGGTCGCGGCCGGACATTTGGACGACGACGAGGGGCGGCCGGTGGTGGCGCGGGACGATGCCGTGATCGGCTGTACCGGGGAGCTGCTGGTCGGCACCCGCGGCGGCCAAGGGCCCGGAGAGGTCCTGGTGCGGATCAGGGGCGGCACCGAGGCCTTCCTCGCCTGGTCCGACGATCCGCTGCCGAAGGGCGCCACGGTGCTCGTGGTGGATTCCCGCGGCACGCGCCAGGTCGACGTGATCGAGTGGGCCGACCCGCTGGACGCCCCGGCCGGCTGAGCCGCGCAGACGAAGGAGAGTCAAGGATGTTCGGTTATCGCGTACCCGCACCCGACGAGGCGATGCTGATCTCGGGCGGTCGCCGCGGGCTGGGCGGTGCGCCCTTCCGAGTGGTCACCGGGCACGGCAAGTTCGTCCTGCCGGTCTTCCGCAAGACCCGGTTCCTGACCCTGGCGATGTGCGAGTCCGAGGTCGCCGAGACCTGCGTGACCCGGCAGGGCATCGCACTGACGGTGAAGGCCGTCATCGCCTTCAAGGTCGGCAACGACCACGAGAGCATCGTCAACGCCGGGCAGCGCTTCCTGTCCGACCAGGACCAGATGTCGATCCTCACCGGCCGCATCTTCGCCGGCCACCTGCGGTCCATCATCGGCTCGATGACCGTCGAGGAGATCGTCACCGAGCGGCAGAAGCTCGCCACCGAGGTGCTGGAGACCTCCAAGACGGAGATGGCCAAGATCGGCCTGACCGTCGACTCGCTGCAGATCCAGTCCATCGACGACGGCGAGACCGGCTACATCGAAGCGATGTCCGCCCCGCACAAGGCCGCCATCCAGCGGCAGGCGCAGATCGCCCAGGCCCAGGCCACCCAGGCGTCCGTGGAGGCCCAGCAGGTCGCGGCCCGCAACCAGGCCGAATACGCCCGGCAGACCGCCGTGGTGCAGGCCGAATACAGCGCCCAGGTGGACCGCGCCCAGGCGCAGGCCGCCCAGGCGGGCCCGCTCGCCCAGGCCCACGCCCAGCAGGAGGTCCTCGCCGCGCAGACCGAGCTGGCGCTGCGGGCCGCCGAGCTGCGCCAGCAGCAGCTGGTCGCCGAGATCGTCAAACCCGCCGAGGCGGAGGCCGAGCGGATCAGGGTGCTGGCCGTCGCCGACGCCGAGCGGATGCGGATCCAGGCCGCCGCGGCCGCCTCCCACGACCGGGTCGCCCTGGACCGGATGCTCATCGACCAGCTCCCGCAGATCGTCAAGGAGGCCGCCGCCGGCCTGTCCGGTGCGCACGTCAACGTCCTCAACGGCGCCGACGGCCTCAGCGAGATCGCCGCCGGCCTGGTCAGCCAGGGACTGACCATCCTGGACTCGGTCCGCAAGAACCTGGGCCCCGACGGCTCCCCGGCCGCCGCGCCGTCCAGCGCCGTCGAGGTCCGCGGCCGCGGCAAGGACGGCCAGGTCGGCATCGACTGACGCCGCCCGCACCACCGCGGCGGCGCCGCCGAGCCCCCCCGGGCCCGGCGGCGCCGCCGTGTACGGGCCGGGGCCGCGCCACCCCGCGAAGTGGCGCCCCCGCACCACCGGCCGCACAGTGGAACGAGAGGGCCGAACCCCGAGTCCGCGCAGGACGCCCGCCCGCCGGGCGTCCGCCCGCGCCAGGCCCGAGAGGTACCGCCGTGCGACCGAACGGGCCGGCAGGTACGACGATCCACCCTTCCCAGCTAAGGGGTATCCCATGGCGAACGAGAACGAGTCCAGGTCCGTCTCCAGCCGCCGCAGCGACATCGCCGGCAAGACCACCATCGCCGACTCCGTGGTGGCGGTCATCGCCGGCATCGCCGCCCGTGAGGTCGACGGCGTCCACACCATGGGCGGCGGCGCCTCCCGCGCGGTGGGGGCCGTACGCGACACGATGTCGCGCTCCACGGACTTCACCCGCGGTGTGAAGGTCGAGGTCGGCGAGAAGCAGGCCGCCGTCGACCTGGACATCGTCGTCCTCTACGGCACCGAGATAGCCGACGCCGCCGCCCAGATCCGCTCCCACGTCGCGAACGCGGTGGAGCGCATGACCGGCCTCGAAGTCGTCGAGATCAACGTCAACGTCCGCGACGTCTACGTCCCCGGCGAGGACAACGACGACGAGTCCGAGTCCCGCGTCCGCTGACCCGCGACCGGCTGCCGCCCGTACCCCTGAGGACACACGCCGCGTCACCGGTCCGCCGCCGGTGACGCGGCGGCAGGTTCGACTGCACCGGCCCGGCACCGGGATCTCCCGCCGGTCCCGGTGGCCGGGCGCCCGCCTGGGGAACGCCCTTGACTCTCGCCCTGCCCGAGACTCCACCCTGAACCCCGTGGACACCAACGACCTGCTGCCAATAGGGCAGTTCGCCCAGGCCACCGGCTTGTCGGTGACAACCCTGCGGCACTACGACACCACCGGCGTGCTGCCACCCGCGGCCACCGACCCCGGCACCGGCTACCGCTACTACGCCCGCGACCAGGTCGGCCGCGCCCAACTGGTCCGAGCCCTGCGCCAACTCGACGTCCCCGTCGAGCAGATCCGCACCCTGCTCGACCGCCACGCCGCCGGCGCCGACATCGTCCCCGACCTCGACGCCCGCGTCGGCGCCGCCGCCCGCCGGGTCGGCGACCAGCACGTCATCCTGCGCGGCCTGGCCGCGGCCCTCACCGATGGAGCCGCCATGACCCCCGACATCACCCTCGTCCGCCGAGGCCCGATCCACGCCCTGGCCTACCGCGGCACCATCGGCGCTGCCGGCCTCGACACCTTCGCCCGGTCCGCCTACCGCGCGCTCTACGCCGAAGCGGGCAAGGGCCCGCTCGCCCTGCCGGCACCGGCCTTCATCCGCTACCACGCACCCCTGACCGACGACGCCACGGCCGAGGTCGAGGCCTGCCTGCCGTACGCCCCGGACGCCACCCCGCCCGGCGAACCGTCCGACGGCATCCACCTCGTACAGCAGGACGAGACGGCCTTCGCCGGCACGGTGGTCGAAGGCGACGACGCCGCGTACCCCCGGATCATGTCGGCCTACGACGCCGTCGCCGCCTGGATCTCCGCCCACGGCTTCGCCTTCGACGGCCCGGCCCAGGAGATATACCACCGCTGGTGCGGCACCCCGGGGCACCCGCGCAACCGGCTCGAAGTCGGCTGGGCGGTCCGCGACACGCCGGCCTGACGCCCTGCCCAACGCCCCCCGACCCCGCCAGGGGCCGGGGGGCGCAACTCTGTCCGCCGCGAGGCTTCTACGTGATCCAGCCCGCCTCGTGGGCGATCCGGATCGCGTCGATGCGGTTGCGTGCCGAGAGTTTGGTGACGCTGGTGGTGAGGTAATTGCGGACGGTGCCGGGGGAGAGGCACATGATGTCGGATATCTCATGCGGCTCGGCCCCGGTCGCGGCCATGCGCAGGACATTGAGTTCGCGGTCGGTGAGGGGACACTCCCCGGCGTCCCAGGCGGCGAGGGCGAGTTCGGGGTCGATGGTGCGCTGGCCGGCCGCGACCCGGCGGATGGTCTCGGCGAGCTGGTGCGGCGGGGCGTCCTTCAGGAGGAAGCCGGTGACGCGGGCGTCGAGTGCGCGGCGCAGGGTCCCGGGCCGGCCCAGGCTGGTGAGGATGAGGCATCGGCAGGTGGGCAGCTTCTCGTTGAGCAGGGTGACGGCCGTGAGGCCGTCGAGCCCGGGCAGGTCGATGTCGATGACGGCGACATCGGGTGTGTGGAGGAGCGCGGTGTCGAGGATCTCGTCACCGCGGCCGACGTCGGCGACGATGCTGAGATCGTCCTCGAGTTCGAGAAGGGCGACGAGTGCCCCGCGGACCATCTGTACGTCTTCGGCTAATAGGATCTTGAGTTTCCTCATGCCGCCCCCATAGATCGACAGTTGTTCCGGTCAGATGCTTAGCTGACGGGCTGCTCGGGCGATCTCCGCAAGCAGCTCCTGGGCCGTGCCGCAGGTCCGGCGCCGGCAGGTCGGTCAGCCGCCGGGCGCCGTGCGTTGTCGAGCAGGGCCGAGACGACCAGGTGGAACCGGCCGTCGTCGACCATCTCCATACGGATCGAGCCGCCGGTGTCGACGGCGGCCGGCAGCGCCCGCGCGGAGGCGGTCTCCGTCGCCGGCGACCTGACACGGTAACCCCGTGCGAGGGAACGGATGTCGGACATCGCCTCCCGTGAGATGCCCAGGAGCGACAGGCGCGTCGTACCGTGGACGGCCGAGCCGGCGAGGAAGGTCGCCCCGGTGCGCCCGGCGGCGGTCCGCCAGGTCGCGTGGGTGCGCGGGCAGTTGGGGCGGACCAGCGCGGCGGGGACCGGGGACAGCGCCCAAGCGGTGGTGCCGGCGAACAGCAGCAGGCAGGATCCGGCCCGGAACCCCGCATCCGCCCCCCAACTATGTCCGAAAAAAGCGCACGGCAGGACGACGCACAGCCCTTGCGCGGACAGCGTCGCGACCCGGTGCGTGCGTGGCGGGTGCGGTGCGTCCGGTGCGGTGCGCAGATACCCGGTGGTGAACACGCCGGCAACGAAAAGGGCCTCGACGCTGAAGTCGAGGCCCCACGGCCGCCGCCCCGGGCAGGCGCTGAGCAGGGCGATGAGCAGGTAGCAGGCGAGCATCATCGACATGATCGAGCGGACCGGGTGGGTGAGCGGCGTTCCCAGAGGTCCGCTCCGGCCATGTGCGGGGTCGCCGTCAGGATCGGCTGCGATGACCACCACAAACCTCCGGGGAGCGAGTGAATCGGACTCGGAAGTGGAGCGACCCGTAGCCGGACGACGGGTCTTGGACCGGGGCTTCTCGCTGATCTGGTACGACAACAGGTCCGGCTCCCGGCCGTGCGGGCTACGGACACCGGGCCCCGGCCCGGGGCACGGCTGGGGCGCAGATGGTGGCCCGGGCAGACGGGGCGGCCGGCGGGACACAGGTGGCACACGAGCGACCAGTGCCGCGTCGCCCGCCCCCGCCGCTGTGGCGCGGCGGGCCGGGCTGCGGGCGATCGGCTCGCCCGCTGTCGCGGCCTTCCGGGACGACGGTTCTGTCGAGGTTCGATTCACCGCAGTATGCGTGAGCCGCCGGTCCAGCGGTAGTCGGGGTCTCACATGGCGGCGGTCGCCGGGACCGGTTCCGCGCCCCCCGCGGCGGGGCGGTCGCGTGCGACGAGGCAGGTCAGAATGCCGCGGCCCGACCGGCAGTGAACAGGCGCTAACCTGCGAGGAATTCCTCCTGGATTGCGGCGAACCCGTCCCACCGGGCGCGTCCGGGGCAGTGCGGGCGCCGCCGGTGGCGCCGGTGGCGGTGCCCGGGGAGCGCTGCCGGCGGCACTCCCCGCGGTGCTCCGGCGTACCGGACGCGGTCACCTCGCCCGTCCGGGCGCGGCCGGTGGTCCGATGGGCCGGCGGTGGCTGGTGGGCCCACCGGGATGAGGGTGATCAGGCCGTTGTGCCCTCCACGGATGGCGGGCGGGGCCGCACGGGTTTTGTTACGGCCGAAGTCGAGAAAAACCCTGTTATCACGATGCCGACGCAGTCCCCGGGTCTGCTAAACAGTGTCTCCTCTCGCCGCGGTGGCCGCCGAGCCTGATTTAGGGAGCAGCCATGACTACTGGCCCGATCCTCGATCCGCGGGTCCTCGGTAGAGCCGAGACGGCCCACCGGGCGCTGCTGGACGCCGTCCTGGGGGAGGCCGGCGCCTCGCACCAGCAGTGGATCGCACTCAACATCAGCACGCTGAGCCCGACACAACTGGACCGGGACCGGCTGGTCGCCCGGCTGGCGATCGCGACGAAGGTGGACCGGCATTCGGCCGCCGCCGTGGTCGGCGAACTGCTGGCGGCGGGACTGCTGGCGATCGTGCCCGGCGGGGGCTGCCCGGTCCGTGCCACCGCCGAGGGGCTGGAGTTCCAGCGCCGCATCCGGGGCGTGTTCGACGAGGCCATCACCCGGCTCTACCTCGGCATTCCGGCGGAGGACCTGACGGTCACCAGCCGCACCCTGGTGGAGATGACCGCCCGGATCGACGCCGAGCTGCTGGAGCGTCCGCCGGCCCGGCGCACCGGCTGGCGGGTCCCGCCGGCGGCACCCGGCGCAGCGGTGTGAGACCGGTTCCCGCGCACCGCCGGGGAGCGGGGATTGACGCCGGCTCAGGGCACGTGTCACGATAACGGCCAACGGCAGATTTGTGCCCCGATCCGAATCCGCCGTCCTCCTGAACAGCCCCGCACGATGCGGCCGGACCTGCGGTTCCGTGCGATGACGTAGTTCGGTAACCGGCGGCGCCTCCTGCGCCGCTTTTTTCGTGCCCCCGACTCCCGCCAGGTTCCCGCAGGCGTCGCCCGCGCGGCGCCACGCTGCTTCCGCGGCCGGGCCCTGCCCGTAGAGCGGCCTCCCCGCGCGGATCCGCCCGGCCGCGGATTCCCCAGCCCCACCGCCGGCCCTGTCGCCGCTCCCGCGTATTGCCGCCCGCGGGCGGTGACGGGCCGGTCGATCGCGGTCCGGCCCGTCACTTCCCACCCGCGCCGCCGCCTGGTTCGTATCCGGATCGGGGCGGGCGGGTCTTTCCTGTCCTTCCTCCCGCTGAAGGGAAGTCGCTGTGAGCTCGATTGCTGGAACGTGGGATGTGACCGTGAAGTCCCCGGTGGGTGATCTGGCGGTGGTCTACACCTTCACCGATGCCGCCGGCCTGGTGGCGGGCACCGCCGCCAGTGACGCCGAGACGGTGTCGCTGGCGAATGTGGTCAGCAAGGAGACCCCGGAGGGCCGCCAGGTGACCTGGCGCCAGTCGGTGACCAAGCCCGCGAAGCTGAACCTCGAATTCGACGTCACCTTCGCCGGTGACACCCTGTCCGGCTATTCCAAGGTCAGCCGGCTGCTGCCGAAGATCGGCGTCACGGGATCGCGTCGGGCCTGACGGCTGCCGGCTGCTCGGACCGGGCGGCGGCCCTTGGCGGCCCCGGCCGCCGGAGCGTGGGCGAAGGCCCCGATCCCTTCGGGCGGCCCCTTCGAGCGACCTCTTTGAGCGATTCCTTCAAGTGATCCCTTCGATCGATCCCTTCAAGACAGGGCGGTATGGGCGTGGACACGGCGGACAGTGCGGTTGCAGACGTGGATACGGACGTTGTCGTGGTGGGTGCGGGTCCCGTCGGTCTGATGCTCGCTTGCGAGCTGCGGCTGGGCGGGGCACGGGTGATCGTCCTGGAGAGCCTGGTCTCACCGACCACCGAGTCGCGCGCGTCGACGCTGCACGCGCGGACGTTGGAGTTCTTCGATCAGCGCGGCCTGCTGGATCAGCTCGGCTCGCCGCCGGTCCAGTCGTCCGGGCACTTCGGCGGGATCCCGCTGGACTTCAGCGGGCTGCCGACCCGCTTCCCCGGGCAGTACAAGGTGCTGCAGGCGCGGGTGGA
The DNA here is from genome assembly GCA_036015235.1 of Streptomyces sp. NBC_00433. Classification (NCBI taxonomy): domain Bacteria; kingdom Bacillati; phylum Actinomycetota; class Actinomycetes; order Kitasatosporales; family Streptomycetaceae; genus Streptomyces; species Streptomyces sp. NBC_00433. The sequence goes on from CP107926.1 coordinate 8,778,474, forward strand.
GGAAGTGCTGGCGCGGCGCGCGACCGACCTGGGCGCCGACATCCGGCGCGAGCACGAGGTGTGCGGCCTGGAGGCCGGCGCCGACGCGGTCCGGGTGCGTGCGCGGACCCCGGCCGGTCCGGTCGGGCTGGCGGCGCGCTACGTGGTCGGCTGTGACGGCGAAGACAGCACCGTGCGGGTGCTGGCCGGCATCGACTTCCCCGGCACGGCCGGTACGCACGAGCTGCTGCGCGCGGACATCACCGGCATCGAGATCGCGGATCGCCGGTTCGAGCGGCTGCCCGACGGTCTCGCGATCGCCTCGGGACTGCCGAACGGTGCCACGCGCGTGATGGTCTCGGCCTTCGGCCGCCCGGTCGTGTCGCGCATGGGGGCGCCGGAGTTCGACGAGATCTGCGCGGTCTGGCAGCAGGTCACCGGCGACGACATCGCGCACGGCACGCCGATCTGGCGCAACGCCTTCGACGACACCAGCCGGCTGGCCGGGCGCCTGCGCTCCGGCCGGGTCCTGCTGGCCGGCGACGCCGCGCACGTCCAGATGCCCTCCGGCGGCCAGGCGATCAACCTGGGTCTCCAGGACGCCGCGAACCTGGGCTGGAAGCTGGCGGCGGTGTCCACCGGCGCCGCGCCCGAGGAACTCCTGGAGACCTACCACGAGGAGCGGCACGAGGTCGCCCGCCGCGTGCTGGGCAACATCCGGGCCCAGGGAATGCTGCTGCTCGGCGGCCCCGAGGTCGACGCGACACGCACCGTGCTGCGCGAACTGATCGGCTACCGGGAGGTCAACGACCGACTGGCGGCGATGATCGCCGGCGTCGACGTCCGCTACGCCATCGGCGACGGCGCCGCTTCCGGCGAGGGCGCCGACCGGCAGCCTTCGCCGGCCGGTGCGGCGGTCCCGCACGCCGATCTGACCGTCACCAGCACCACCGCTGCTGCTGGTGCGCCCGGGACGGTCCCGGTGACCACGGCGGCGCTGCTGCGGTCGGGCCGGGGCGTACTGCTGGACCTGGCCGACTGCGCGGGTCGCCACGAGTGGCTGACCGGTCGTCTGGCGCCGTTCGCGGCGCGGGTCGACCTGGTGGCCGCCACCTTGCCGGCAGCTGATGTCGGTGGCCTTTTCGGCGGGTGGGAAACGCTGTTGGTGCGCCCGGACGGATATGTGGCGTGGGTGGGTGACCGCTATTCCGACCCCGGACCGGCCGTGGATTCCTGGTTCGGTTCCGCGGCGGGTGACGGGGTCGCTGGTTCGGTATCTGGTGTCGTTCCTGTTCGAGTCGGTTCTCTGTGAGGGGAGTTGTGTGATGGTGGGTGTTGGTGGGGTGCGGGTGTGTGATGTGTTTGTGTTGGGTTCGGGGTTGGCGGGGTCGACGGTTGCGACGGTGTTGGCGTCGCAGGGTGTGAGTGTGGTGTTGGTGGATGCGGGGTCGCATCCGCGGATGGCGATCGGTGAGTCGCAGACGCCGCAGTTGGCGGAGTGGTTGCATATTCTGGCGGAGCGGTATGGGGTGCCGGAGTTGGCGTCGTTGGCGAAGGTGGGGGTGACGAATCGTGTGGTGGGGCCTTCGCATGGGGTGAAGGTGCATTTTGGTTTTCAGCGGCATGTGGTGGGTGTGGAGCCGGATCCGGCGGAGTCGACGCAGTTCGCGATTCCGCGGGTGTTGGCGCAGAATTCGCATATGTTCCGGCAGGACACGGATTCGTGGATGTTCCATACGGCGGTGCGGTATGGGGTGGAGGTTCGTCAGCAGTGGCGGGCTGAGGATCTGGAGTTCGATGCGGATGGTGTGACGGTGACGGGGGCGAATGGTGAGGTGTTCCGGGCGAGGTATCTGATCGATGCTTCGGGGTTCCGTTCGTTGTTGGCGGAGAAGTTTGATCTGCGGGAGAAGCCGGCGCGGTTCAAGCATCATTCGCGGTCGTTGTTCAATCATTACATCGGGATCAAGCCGTACGATGATGTGGTGGATGTTCCGCGGGAGCATCGTCCGCCGATCAAGTGGCACAAGGGGACGATGCATCACATGATCGACCGGGGGTGGTTGTGGATCATCCCGTTCAACAACTACAAGAAGTCGAAGAATCCGTTGGTGAGTGTGGGTCTGCAGTTGGACGAGCGGGTGTATCCGAAGCCGGAGGGTGTGACGCCGCAGGAGGAGTTCGATTCGTTCCTGGAGAAGTATCCGGCGATCAAGCGGCAGTTCGAGGGTGCGCGGCCGGTGCGTGAGTGGGTGTCGACGGGGCGGTTGCAGTATTCGTCGCGGAAGTCGGTGGGTTACCGGTGGTGTTTGATGTCGCATGCGGCGGGGTTCATCGACCCGTTGTTCTCGCGTGGGCTGTCGAACACGATGGAGGTCGTGGACGCTCTGGCGTCGCGGGTGTTGCAGGCGTTGAAGGACGATGACTTCTCCGAGGAGCGGTTCGAGTATGTGGAGAAGCTCGAGGCGGGTCTGCTGGACTTCAACGACGATCTGGTGAACAGTGCGTTGATCTCGTTCTCGCACTTCCGGTTGTGGAATGCGGTGTTCCGGGTGTGGGGGTGTTTCATCACTCCGGGTGTGATGCGGTTGACCGGTGCGCGGCTGCGGTATGTGGTGGACGGGGACAACAAGCATTTCCAGGCGTTGGAGAAGACGGAGAATCCGGGGTTGTGGTGGCCGGAGAGTACGACGTTCCAGCGTATTCTCGAGGTGACGGCGGAGACGTGTGAGAAGTACGAGGTCGGTGAGCTGACCGGTGACGAGGCTGCGGACATCATCTTGAAGGTGGTGCAGGACAGCCCGGAGGTGAATCCGACGTTCGGGTGGAAGGATCCGGCGACGCGGTTCGTCGCGCCGAACACGCTGCATGTGGCGCGGTTCGTGCGGTGGGGGTTGTTCTCGGCGGGTCCGGATATGCGGAAGCTGACCCGTTTCGTGGTGTCCGGCGGGGTCAAGGCCGGTCCGCGTGCGCGGAAGCTGCTCTAGTGGTGTCCGGGGCGGGGCCGGGCGCTTCCGCGGCCGGCGCTCCCGCGTCCGCTCCCGCGTCGGCCTCCGCGCCGGCGCCGGCGGGGGCGTCCGTGCCGGTGGGTGCGGGTGTGGGTGCGGACGGGGTGGTCGAGGCGGCGCATCATGTGTTTCCCGCGGACGGGCGGTCGTTGCGGCGGGTGTGCGGGATGTTCGTCACGGGGGTGACGGTGATCTCGGCGGGTGAGGGCGAGGACGGTGACGGGACGACGGTGAACTCGTTCACGTCGGTGTCGTTGGATCCGCCGCTGGTGTTGTTCTGTATCCATCGTGAGTCGCGGCTGCGCGGGGAGTTGACGCGTGGCGGGCGGTTCGCGGTGAATCTGCTGGCGCGTCGTCATGAGCAGTTGGCGCAGGTCTTCGCAGGGAGGCAGGCGCCGGCTGCGGGGCGGGTGTTCTCGGCGTGGAGTGCGCGGGGGGTGCCGGTGCTGGGTGAGTCGCTGGCGTATATGGATTGTGATGTCCGTGCGGAGTATCCGGGCGGTGATCACATGATCGTGGTGGGCGAGGTCGTGGAGTTGGGTGTGCACCGGCGCCGGCAGGAGCCGCTGACGTTCTTCGAGGGGTCTTTCGGCCGCTTGGAGGAGGAGTTGCGCGCGGCGTACGCCAGGTGGGACGGCTGACCCACCCCCACCCGACCCCCCCGGCCCGACCCCCCCGGCCCGACCCCCCCGGCCCCGACCCCCCCGGTCCCCGGCCCGGGGTGCTCCCGGGCCGCCGGGTTCCCGGGGTGTCCCTCGCCGGGTGCCCCGGCCCTTCGGGGCGGGGTGCGCGCCCGTTCCCGGGTTCCCGGCCCTCGGGGCGGGGTTCCGCCCGGTTCGCGGGGCGCCCGCCCCGGGCCCCGTTCGCCGGGGCCCTGGGCCGTAGGCTGGGCCCGGGGCGGTGCCGACTGAGCGTCGCGGTGCCCGCTGGGACCTGGCGGGTGCCTGCCGGGTCCTGGCGGGTGCCTGCCGGGTCCTGGCGGGTGCCTGCCGGGTCCTGGCGGTGTCGGCCGGGTCCTGGTGGTTTCTGCGGGCTGGCGGTGGCTGCCGTGTCTTGGTGCTGCCGGCCGTTTCGTGATGTCCACCGGAACCTGGTGGTGCCCGCGGTGGGCGGTGCGTGCCGGGGTGTGGTGGTGCCGGGTGAGCGTGTCGGTGCCGACTGAGCGTCGCGGTGCCCGCTGGGTCCTGGCGGGTGCCTGCCGGGTCCTGGCGGTGTCGGCCGGGTCCTGGTGGTTTCTGCGGGCTGGCGGTGTCGGCCGGGTGCTGGTGCTTCTTGCGGGCTGCCGTGTGGCTGTTGCGGTGTTGCCGTGCTCGTCCGGGGTGTCGCGGTGCTCGCAGTGTGGGGTTGCGGGCCGGGCCGGGCCGGGCCGGGGCGGGGCGTGGCGTGGTGTTGGGCGCTGTGGTGTGGCGGGTGTGTGTCGTGGCGTCTGGCGGGGCCGGCCGGTGGTGCGTGTCGCGGCCTGTGGGGCTTTGCGAGGCGTGTGGGAGCCTGGCGCGTGTCGTGGTGCCGGCCGAGTGGCCTGGTGGTACGTGCTGAGCCTGGCGGTGGTGTCTGGCGGGTCCTGGTGTTGGTTGCCCTGCAACCTGGCGTGTGCCCGCTGAAGCCGGTGGTATCCGCAGGTTCGCGATGTCTGCCGGAACCTGCCGGAACCTGCCGGTGTCGGGGTGTCTGCCGGAGTCTGTTGTCCGGTGTGTGTGGCTGTTGTGGCTGTTGTGGTGTTGCCGTGCTCGTCGGGGTGTTGCGGTGTGTGTGGCGTGGCGTGGCGGTGCGGGGGTGGTGTCGGTCGGGGTGGGTTCGCTTGTGGTGGGGTTGCTGGGTGTCTGGCTGCCGGTCCGGCTGTCTGGCCGGCTGGTGTGGTGGTTGTTCGGTGTGGTCTTGTGGGTTGGGTCCCTTGGGGGTTGTGGGGGGCTGACGTTTTGATGCCTGTGCGTTCTGCCCGGGGGTTGTGGGGTGGGGGTGGGGGTGTCTTCGGGTGAGGAGTACCCCTGTTATGACTTTGGGTCGTGGTTGGGCGCGGTTCAACAAGGCGTTGGGTAATCGTGTCGCGGGTCCGTTGTTCGGGCGGATGCCGGGTTTTGGGCTGGTGGTGCATCGGGGGCGGGTGTCGGGGCGGGAGTACCGGACGCCGGTGAAGGTTTTCCGGCATCAGGGTGCGTATGTGGTGACGTTGCCGTACGGGTCGGGGACGGACTGGGTCAAGAACGTGCGGGCGGCGGGTGGTTGCGAGTTGGTGGTGCGTCGCCGCCGGGTGGCTCTGGTGGATCCGGTGCTGGCGGCTGATGACGGGACGGTGCGTATCCGGCGGAGTCTGCGGTTGGCGTTGAAGGTGCTGCGGGTCACGGAGTTCTTGACCCTGTCTCCGGCGCCGGCGGCCCCGGACGGCGCGGCGGGTTTTGAGGGTGGGGCGGGGCGTTCCCGCAGCGGGGACCCGACCGGGTCCCGGCGCTAGGGTCTGCCGTCCGGGTCTCCGCGGCGTCGCGGTGTCCGGCACGCGCGTCTTCCTCCTGCCTTCGGCGGGAGGTGGCCCCAGCGTTGTCGTCGGTCGACGACTCGCCCCGGCCCGAGGGCCGGGGGGTGCCCCCTCCGCGTCGCCTCCTTCCTCCGCCTTGCCGCCGCACGCACCGGACACCGCTCGTTCCTCCACGGAGATCCGAACGACAGGCCCTGGCCCGCGCCTCGGGGCCCCTCGGGGTTTCCCGGCCGGTTTCCCGGCCGGTTTCCCGGCCGGTTTCCCGGCCGGGTTCCCGGCGGGGGCCTGGGCGGTGGGCGGCCGATCCGGCCGTGCGGCTCGCGACCGGGCCCCGGCGCCAGCCCGCCCCCCTCGCGGCCCCGGGGGTTGCCGGACGGGGCTCCTGGCGGTGGGTGCGGCCTGCCCGGCCGGGGGTTCCCGGCGGGGTTGCCCTGGCGGTGGGTGCGGCCTGCCCGGCCGGGGGTTGCCTGACGGGGCTCCTGGCGGTGGGTGCGGCCTGCCCGGCCGGGGGTTCCCGGCGGGGTTGCCCTGGTGGGGGGTGTGGTTGTCCGGCCGTGGCCTGCCCGGCCGGGGGTTGCCTGACGGGGGTCCTGGCGGTGGGTGCGGGCTGTCCGCCGTGCGGGGGCTCCCGGTCGGGGTTGCCGGCCGGGGTTGTGCATGAGGTGGGCGATTGCGGTCGGCGGGTGTCCGGTTGCTGTGCCCGGGATGCGCGACCACCTCGGGTGTCGGCCAGGTCGCCTCTGCCCGGGGCGGTCGGTTGCTGTGCCGTGGGTTTCTGGCCGGGGTTGCTGCCCGGGGTTTCTGGTGGTGGGTGTGGTTCGTCTGGCCGTGGGTGTGGGCGGTGGGCGGGCGTTTTGTGGGTAAGGGCTGTCCCGCAATCCGCGGTGGGTCGGTGCGCGGTGCTGGTTGCCGTGTGTCGCTGCCGGGGTTTGCGGGGCAGCTCTTGGTCAAGGGTTTTTTCATGTGCAGGTAACCAGGGAAGGGAAGTTGTCATGCCGGCACTCGGCGGGATTCACCATGTGAAGTTCGCGGTCAGCGACATCCAGCGTTCGATCGACTGGTACGGCCGTGTCTTTGGTTTTGCCACGACGATGGAGTTCAAGGACGACGAGGGGATCGTCCGGGGTTCGGTGGGCAAGCTCACCGGTCTGGACAACACCCTGCTGGCGTTCCGTGAGAACAAGGAGCTGTCGGACTCGCTGTCCGGGTTCGACCCGGTCAGTTTCGCGGTCCAGGGCAAGGCCGAGGTGCAGTCCTGGGTCGATCACCTCAACGCGGAGGGTGTGGAGAACTCCGGTCTGCGGATCGCGGCGATCGGCTACATCGTGTTCTTCCACGACCCGGACGGCATCAAGCTGCACGTGTACTCCTTCGACACCCCCGCGCCGGACGAGATCGAGGCCTGAGAAGAGGCGGGGTGCCGCCCCGGCCCCGCCTCCTGCCCCCCTGTTGGGGGGCGTGGTGCGCGGGGCCGGGGGCGGGCCCCGGTTCGGGCGGCCGGCGGCGCGTATCCGGGGGCCGGTGCTCCGTGAAGGGGAGCCACCGCCACCGGACTTGCGGGCCGCCGGGCCGGGGCCCGCTCCGGGCCTGTCCGGTGGCCGGCAGACCCGGAGCGGGCAACAACCACCCGGCACCACCCGGCACCACCCGGCACCACCCGGCACCGCGCCCCGACCCCGGGGCACCCGGTGGCCGGGGTTGTGCACGAGGTGGGCGATTGCGGTCGGCGGGTGCCCGGTTGCTGTGCCCGGATGCGCGACCACCCCGGGTGCCGGCCCGGTCGCCTCTGCCCGGGGCGGTCGGTTGCTGTGCCGTGGGTCTGTCCGGGGTGGTCTGCCACCCCGATCGGACGCCCGGTCGCCCCTGCCCGGGGGTGGGCTACGGCCCCGAGACCTGTCCGGGTGCCGCGCCCCGGCCCCGGGTGGCTACCGCCGGTTGCCGCCCTCCAGTTCGGGGGGCCGAGTACCCAGTACCTGCTCGGGACGGCCCGCCCCGAGCGTCTACTCGGCTGTCCCACTGCGACCCCGGGGGGCCGATCGCCTCATCCGACCGCGGGGCGGGTGGCTGCCGCCGGCTGTCCGCCCTGTTCCGGGGCGGGTGACTGCCCCTGGCGGGGGTGTGGTTGTTGTGCCTGCCGGGTGACTGCCCGGTACGGCGGCCCGACTGCCGTGCGGTGTGTCCTTCTGCCAGGGGGTGGCCAACTGCGCCCGACGGTGGGCTGGTTGCCGCTTTTGCGGTGGCCAACTGCGCGGTGAGTTCACCCGGTTGCCGTGCCCTGCCCCGGTGGGGTGCGGCCTGCACCGCCCGGCCCGCACCGCCTGGCCCGTACCGCTTGGCCGGTACCGCGTGGCCTGTACCGCGTGGCCGGTACCGCTTGGCCGGTACCGCTTGGCCGGTACCGCGTGGCCGGTACCGCGTGGCCGGTACCGCGTGGCCGGTACCGCTCGGCCCGCACTGCCTGGTCGGCACCGCTTGGCCGGCGCTGCCCGGCCTGTACTGCGTGGCCGGCGCCGCTTGGCCCGCACTGCCTGGCCGGTACCGCTTGGTCGGCGCTGCTTAGCCGGTACCGCGTGGCCGGTACCGCTCGGCCCGTACCGCGTGGCCCGTACCGCTTGGCCCGCACTGCGTCGTCGGTACCGCTTGGTCGGCGCTGCCCGGCCTGTACCGCTTGGCCGGCGCTGCCTGGCCGGCGCTGCCCGGCCCGCATCGCCCGGTGCCCGGCCTGTACCGCGTGGCCCGTACCGCGTGGCCCGTACCGCTTGGCCCGCACTGCGTCGTCGGTACCGCTTGGCCGGCGCCGCCCGGCCCGCACCGCGTGGTCGGTACCGCGTGGCCTGTACCGCTCGGCCGGTACCGCTTGGTCGGCGCTGCGCGGCCCGCATCGCCCGGTGCGTGGCCGGTTGTTGCTTGGTGGGTGCTGTCTGGTGGGTGGTCCGGTGTGTGGGGGTGTTCGTCGGCCTGTCCGCGGGGCGGGGTGCGGGGTGTGGGGTGTGTCCTTGGTCTCCCGGTGGGGGTTTGTTATCCGTCTTGATCGTTAAGGGTTTGTGCTGTTCGGGGCGTCATTAGTTGTAGGCGTTGATGGTTGCCGTTGTATCCGGTAGCGTGGTGTGTGGAGAGAGGAGCTGGACATGACTGGCGGCGAGTACAAGCTGGACATGACGATGATGCTGACCATCCATGATGCGTTCCGGCGTGAGCTGGACCGTATTGCGAAGGTCGCTGAGGGTGTCAGCGATGACCCGCGGACGGTCATGCGGACCGCGTTGGGGTGGAAGCTGTTCAAGACGTATCTGGGTATCCACCACACCACCGAGGACGACACGGTGTGGGGTCTGATGGAGCAGCGGCTGGCCGGTGGTCAGGATATTGCGCTGCTGCACGCGATGGAGGCCGAGCACGCGCAGATCGATCCGCTGCTGGCGGGGATGGACGCGGCGCTGGTCGATGCCGAGAACGGTCCGGCGCGGCTGGGTGAGCTGGTCGCGGAGCTGAACACCTCGTTGCGCGGGCATCTGCAGCACGAGGAGGCCGAGGGGTTGGCCCTGGTCGATTCGACGCTGACGCAGGAGGAGTGGTCGCACTTCGCTGCGGTGCATCTGAAGAAGGTCGGCGAGGACGTGGGTACGTACATGCCCTGGCTGCTGGACGATGCCGCCGCGGACTGGGTCGAGACCGTGCTGGGCCGGCTTCCCGGTTGGGGCCGTACCAAGTACGAGGGTGAGTGGAAGGCCGCCTACGACCGGCTCTCTCTCTGGACGCCTGCAGCCGGCACCACCGGCTGATCTTCGAGCCCCCCGGAGGAATCCCCGCATGTCACAGTACGAAGGAGCCACGACGGACCCGCCCGTGGCCGTTGTGGATCCGCCCGCCGACGGGCGCCGGCTCGGTGTGGCGACCTGGGTGATCGCTTTGGCGCGGTTCATGGTCGTCCTGGACGGCACGATCATGATCGTGGCGCTGCCGAGGATCCAGAACGCGCTGCACATCTCGTTGTCGAACCTGAACTGGGTGATCAACGCGTACTCGCTGACGTTCGGCGGGCTGCTGCTGGTCGCCGGGCGGGTCGGTGACGTCTATGGTCGTAAGAGGGTCTTCAGTGCCGGGCTGGTGCTGTTCGGTGCGGCGTCGCTGGCCGGGGGGCTGGCGCCCAACGGCGGCACGCTGATCACTTTCCGGGCGATCCAGGGTGTCGGTGCGGCGGTCGCCACGCCGGGTGCGCTGTCGCTGCTGATCGCGACGTTCCCCGAGGGCAAGCCCCGTACCAAGGCGCTGGGCCTGTACGGGGGGGTGACGGGTCTGGCGTCGGTGCTGGGCCTGGTGCTGGGCGGTGTGCTGACCACCTACGCGTCCTGGCGGTGGGTGCTGCTGGTCAACGTGCCCGTCGTGATCGGTGTCCTGGCGGGCGTCAACGCTTTGAGCGAGGGCGAGCCGGCCAAGCGGACCCGGATCGACATCCCCGGGGCGGTCGCGGCGACGCTGGGGGCCGGTTCGCTGGTCTTCGCCGTGGACCGGGTCGCCGAGCACGGGTGGAGCGATCCGGTCGTGGTGACCGGGCTGATCGCCGCCGCGGTGCTGCTGGGCGCGTTCGCGGTGATCCAGCGCACGAGCGAGCTGCCGATGATCCCGCGTGAGGTCCTCTCCGACCGGGGCCGTACGGGGGCGAACATCGTGACGCTGCTGATGTCGACGGGCAGCTTCGCGACGTACTTCTTCCTGACGCTGTACATGCAGCAGGTCCTCGGCTACTCCGCGCTGCGCACGGGGCTGATGTACCTGCCGCTGGCGATCGGGTTCGGTATCGCGGCCGGCGGGGTCGGGCCGGTGCTGCTGGCGCGTACCCCGGAGCGGGTCGCGCTGTCGCTGGCACTGCTGATCGCGGCGGCGGGCTCGGGGTGGTTCGCGTTCCTGAGCGTGGGCTCCAGCGTCTACGGGATGGTCCTGCCCGCTTCGCTGGTCACCGGGCTGGGCCTGGGTGCGACGGTCGTGGTCGCCACCGGGATCGGGGTGCGCGGTATCGACAGCTCCGAGGCCGGTATCGGCTCCTCGCTGCTGACCGCGAGCAGCCAGATCGGCGGTGCGCTGGGCCTGGCGGGCCTGGCGACGGTCGCCGCGACCACCACCCAGCACGCCGCGAAGGGCACCGCGCTTCCCGATGCCCTGGTCGACGGCTACACCGCGGGGTTCAAGGTCGCTGTCGGCCTGTACCTGGTGGGCATCGTGGTCGCCTGGCTGACCATCACCCCCTTCGCCGACACCCCGCAGGGCAGGGCGCAGGCCGAGGCCCGGGCCGGCGCCGACACCGGGGCGGAGGCGCAGACGGCCTAGAAGAGACGACAGGGGGGCCGGCCGGCCCCCCGGCCCGGGATGGCACCGGTACACCATCGGCGCTGGGAGCTGACGAGACGATGACCGCACTGACGTACACCGATGCCATGGGCGGCGCTCTGGAGCGGCTGCGCTCGGTCGGCTACGAGCACGGCACCATGCTCGTCAACCACGCGCCGATGGCGGCCGAGGCCATGGCCACCCTGGGCTACGCCGACGACGTCGCGACCTGGGTCGAGGGCAACCTCGCCCACCGCCGCTACAAGGACCTGCCCACCCCGCGTTTCCCGCTGACCGCCGCGGACGAGACGGACTGGCGCTCCGCGCTGGGCGACTTCGACCGCGTCACCGACTGGTGGGACCTGTTCGACCGGGAGCTGGAACTGCACCCCTGGCAGGAGGTCCTGGCCAGGTGGTGGCCCCGCCTGGTGCCGGGCATGTCGGGAGTGATGACGCACGGCGTGATCCGCACCGCGCACGCGGTACGGGCCATCGCCCACGCCGACACCACCGACACCGGCAGTACGGGCGGCAGTACGGATGGCGGTGCGGCCGGTGAGCTCTACCGGCGTGAGCTGGCGCACGGGCTGGGCTACTGGGCGGCCCGCTACTCGGTCCGCGACGCGGCCGCGCTGCAGGCGGCCGAGCCGCTCCCTCCCGCCGCCGGCGACAGCGGCGGGGACGAGGGCGGTGAGGACGGTGGGCGGGGTGCGGCGCTGGCCGCGCTGGACGACCTGGTCGCCGACGCGTGCGGGCACTACGCGGCGACCCGGGCGGGGCATCCGGTGCCGCTGATCCACGCGATCACCGGTCCGGCGGCCGTCCGGCTGGTCCTGCCCCACCTGCCGGCCGACCAGCAGTGGTCCTCCTATCTGGCCGCGCGGCACTGCAGTTTCGGTATCCGCGGCTACTACGGCCCCCCCGCACCCTCCACATCCCCCGGTGGCGGTGTTGCGGGGGGCGCCGGGGTGCCTTCCGCCGAGCAGTTGGTGGCCGACGCGGTCGAGCTGGGCGACGAGCACGCGATCAAGCTGGCCGAGGTCGCGGTGCGGCACCAGGCGCTGCTGCCCGACGAGCGGTACGCCGCGGCGGCGAACGCCGCGACGCAGCGGCTGCGGGGATTCCTCAGTTCGCACTCGTTCTATGATTGACAGCAGGGCCCGCAACAGGCCAGGAGGAGGCGTTGGACGATGGCGGACCCGGATTCGCACGGGGGTACCGCCGCTGAGCTGGCCGGCGCCCCGCTGGCACCGGAGCTGACCCGGTTCCTGCCGTATCTGATGCGCCGGGCGTTCGCGCATGTCTCCTCCACCGCCGACCGCAGTACGCAGGCCCGCGACTACGCGGTCCTGGCCGGTCTCGCCGACGGGCACGGCACCTCGCAGCAGGCGCTGGCCGAGCGGCTGGAGATCAACCGGACGATCATGGTCAAGCTGATCGACCGCCTGCAGGCGGCCGGCTATGTCACCCGTACCCGCAATCCGGACAACCGGCGCTCCTACGTGCTGTCGCTGACCGAGGCCGGGCACGCGGCGCTGGCCGGGATGCAGTCGCAGGTCCTCGAGCGCGACCGGCTGGTGACGGCGAACCTGACCGCCCCCGAGCGCGACCGGCTCAACGAGCTGCTGCGCACGGTGCTGGGCGAGCCGGACCGCACTCCGAGCACGGTCAGTACCGAGTACCTGATCACGCAGGTGTTCTACCTGCTGCGGCGGCGCGGTGACGCGCTGGTGGCCGACGCGGGGATGCGGGTGCGGGACTTCGGCGCGCTCTCGGCGATCGGCCGGCTCGGGCCGTGCCCGCAGCAGCAGTTCGCCCGGTATCTGGCGCTGACCGAGCCGGCCGCGGCGCTGATCGTCGACGAGCTGGCGGGCAAGGGCCTGGTGACCCGGGGCCAGGACCCCGACGACCGCCGCCGCTACGCGCTGGAGCTGACCGGGCTGGGCCGGGAGCGGCTGGCGTATCTGACCGGTGCGGTCGAGGGCCTGCAGGCCGAGATCGTGGAGATGTTCGGCGGCCCGCAGGCCGAGGCCGAGCTGCACACCCTGATCCACAAGGTGATCGCCGCCCCGGTGGCGGCCCCCACCGCCCACTGACCACCCCGCCCCGCCCCTGACTCGGCCCCCCCGGGGGCCGGCCCCCCAGGCGCGGGCGTGGTGCGGGCGGTGCCTGCTCCTGCCCGCTGCTCCTGCCTGATGTTCCTGCCCGATGTTCCTGCCTGATGTTCCTGCCCGATGTTCCTGTTCCTGTTCTTGTTCCTGTGTGTGAAAAGCGGTCCTCCCCGTCCTTGTTCTTGCCCGGCCGGGGGTGGGCCGTTTCGCGCGTGTGCCCGCGCCCACCCATCGACACCTGCAGAAAGTGGGGAAGTCATGTCCCAAGTCGTCGACCAGCTGGTCGGCCTGTGGGCCGGTTCGGTTTCGTACGGCACCACGGTCGAGAAGTTCACCATCGCTCTGGATGCCGATGGGTCGGCCCATCTGAACACCGCGGAGACCGGTGGCCACGGGGAGTGGCGGATGACGGGTGAGGACACGTTCGTCTTCACCATCACCGAGCGGCTGCACGAGGGCGATTCGGGTGTGTCGGGTGATACCGAGGTGACCGGTATCGATCATCTGATCATCAACATCGACGCGAAGCTGTTCGGTACGGCGTTCGTGGGCACCGGCACCGCGGAGGTCTTCGACGCGGAGGGCGCGGTGATCTTCTCGATCGCCGCTGAGACCACTGCCCAGCTGGCGCCGGCCCAGTGATCCGGACCGCGGTGCGCGGCGGATCCTCCCTGTCCTCAATCCCGGTTGCCCATTGTGACGAGAGGTACCCATGAATACGGATGTGATCGTGGTCGGCGCCGGTCCGGCGGGGATGATGCTGGCCGGTGAGCTGCGGTTGGCCGGTGTCGAGGTGACGGTGCTGGAGAAGCTGGCGGCGCCGACCGGTGAGTCGCGGGGTCTGGGGTTCACCGCCCGGACGATGGAGGTCTTCGACCAGCGCGGGCTGCTGCCGCGGCTGCCGCCTTTCGAGGTGAGCAACGTCGGTCATTTCGGTGGGCTGCCGTTGGACTTCGGGATGCTGGAGGGGGCGCATTTCGCGGGCAAGACGCTGCCGCAGTCGCAGACCGAGGCGATGCTGGCGGGTTGGACCGCCGATATCGGGGTGGATTTCCGGCGCGGGTACGAGTGCGTGGGGGTCCTGGCCGACCAGGACGGGGTGACCGCGCAGATCGGCGGGCCCGGGGGGTTCGAGGAGCTGCGGGCGAAGTACCTGGTGGGGTGTGACGGCGGGCGCAGCATGATCCGCAAGGCGATGGGGTTCGACTTCCCCGGCACGGGGGCGTCGATGGAGATGTTCCTGGCCGATCTGCGGGGCACGAACGTGCGTCCGCGGATGATCGGGGAGTCGTATCCGGGCGGGATGGTGATGGCGACCCCGCCGACCGACGGGGTGCAGCGGTTCATCGTGTGCGAGCGGGGCACGCCGCCCAGGCGGCGGACGTCGCCGATCGAGTTCGCGGAGATTTCCGATGCGTGGAAGCGGCTGACGGGGGAGGACATCAGCCATGCCGAGCCGGTGTGGCTGAGCTCGTTCGGTAACGCGACGCGGCAGGCGACGGAGTACCGGCGCGGGCGGGTGCTGCTGGCCGGGGACGCGGCGCACATCCACCTGCCGGCCGGCGGGCTGGGGATGAACACCAGCATCCAGGACGCGGTGAACCTGGGGTGGAAGCTGGCCGCGCAGGTCCACGGCTGGGCGCCCGAGGGGCTGCTGGACACCTACCACGCCGAGCGGCACGCGATCGGCCGTCGGCTGCTGATGAACACCCAGGCGCAGGGGCTGCTGTTCTTGTCCGGTGACGAGGTCCAGCCGATGCGGGACCTGTTCACCGAGCTGCTGGGCTACGACGTGGTCGCCAAGCACCTGATCGCGATGGTCTCCGGGCTGGAGATCCGCTACGACGTCGGCGCGGGCGACAGCCCCGTGCTGGGCAAGCGGCTGCCGAACCGGGACCTGGCGACGTCGGCGGGCACCGGGCCGGTCTTCGAGCTGCTGCGCACCGCGCGGGGCCTGCTGCTGGACCTGGCCGACGACGAGGGGCTGCGGGCGGCCGCCGCCCCGTGGGGCGACCGGGTCGACGTGGTCACCGGGACGCTGCCCGGCCTTGCCGGGGACGACCCGCTGGCCGCGGCGCGGGCGGTGCTGGTGCGCCCCGACGGGTACATCGCCTGGATCGACCCGGGCACCGCGGGCGGCCTGGACGAGGCCCTGCGCGGCTGGTTCGGGGCGCCGCGCGAGGCGGGGGCGGGCCGGCCGTGACGGCCGTGGAGCTGCCGGCCGGGCACGAGGTGCCGGCCGGGCACGAGGTGCCGGCCGGGCGCGGGGCGGGGGCCGCCTTCGACGTGGCCGCCGCGGTGCGGCGGCTGTCGGACCGGGCGGACCTGGCCGACCTGGCCGACCGCTACCTGCGGGCCCTGGACGAGGGGGCCTTCGACGAGCGGTGGGCGCGCTCGGTGTTCACCGACGGCGTGGAGCTGGACTTCCCGCCCGGCTCCCACAGCGGGATCGCCGGGGTGGAGGACTTCACCCGGGGCTTCATGGGGCACTGGGAGCGGACCCACCACAACGTGTCGCACTACGCGATCGAGGTGGACGGCGATGCCGCGTCCCTGGCCTGGAACGTGGTGGCCATCCACGTGCACCACGGGTCGCTGCCGCCGCCGGCGTCGGCGGCGCACTTCTATCTCGGCGGCCGGTTCGAGGGTACGGCGCGCCGTACCGGGGCGGGCTGGCGGCTGCACCGGCTGGCCTTGCGGGTGGTGTGGACCACCGGTCCGGGCATCCGTTCGATCGCCCGGGTCATGACCGGTACAGACGGAGAACAGGCAATCACCACATGGAAGGAAGGGACAGCATGACCAAGGACGTTCCCAGTGTCGAGCGGCAGCGGGAGATCATCGACATCGTCTACAACAAGGGCCTCAACGACGGGGACCTGAGTGTCGCGGACCGGTATCTGACCGCGGACTACCAGAGCCACGGCAGCTACGACGACTCGGTGCGCGGCCCGGCGTCGTTCAAGATGACCATCGAGATGCAGCACCGGTCGTTCAGCGACATCAAGTACGAGGTGCTTGACGTGGTCTCCGAGGGCGACCGCTCGGCGATCCGGTGGGTGATGAAGGGCAAGCACACCGGCCCGTTCCTGGGTATCCCGGCCACCGATATGGATGTCGAGCACCACGCGCTGCTGATCCTGCGCTTCGAGGACGACCGGATCGCCGAGCGGTGGGGCCTGGTCGACAACTTCACGCTGATGCGGACCCTGCAGGCCGTCTCCGGCGGCGGCCGCCCCGGCGGCCCCGGCGGCCCGGGCGGCGGCCCCGGCGGTCCCGGGGGGCCTGGCGGTCCTGGCGGGCGTCCGATGGGCGGTCCGCCGGCGGGTGGTCCGCCGGCCGGCGGGCGTCCGCAGCCGGCGAACTCCTCTTCCTGACCGTCACGCGACGCCGACCGTGACACCCCCTCCGCCCCACCCCCCCTTTTTTTTCTTGTGTCTGCGGGGGGCGGGGCGGGGGGGTGTGCTGTGCGGGTTGTGCCCGGGCCGCTGGTGCGCCCCGGGCCTCATTTTTTTCTTTTTCCGACCGGTGGCAAGGCGGCTCCCGCCCCCGGGCCCGGCCCCCCGCACCCCCGCCCACCCCCCCCTTTTTTGTTCGGGTTCTGTCCCCGCCGGTCGGGGGCGGAACCCCGGGGGGTGTGTCCGGGGGCTTGGGGGGGTGGGCCCGGGCGGGGCGGGGGCGGGAGGCGATGGGAGGGGATTGGGGTGTCCACCGAACCGATCCGGGTGGTCGTCGTCGTGGGCTCGGTCCGCGCGGGGCGTCTGGCGCCGCAGGTGGCGCAGTGGTTCACCGGGCAGGCCGGGCAGCGCGGCGACCTGGTGGCCGAGGTGGTCGACCTGGTCGACCACCGGCTGCCCGACGACCTGGACCCGGCCGCACCCGAGGTGGCCGCGTTGCGGCCGGTGCTGGCCGCGGCTGACGCGTTCGTGTTCGTCGTGCCGGAGTACAACCGGGGTATCCCCGGGCCTTTGAAGACGCTGATCGACCATTACAACGCCGAGTGGGAAGCCAAGCCGGTGGGGTTCGTGACCTACGGGCTGAGCATGGCCGGCGGTGTGCGCGCGGTGGAGCACCTGCGGCAGGTCCTGGGGGAGTTCCACTGCGTGGCCATGAAGGATATCGCGATCTTCCCCCGGATCCTGAGCCATTTCGATACCGCCGGTGCGTTCGCCCCCGATGCGCAGGGGTGCAACGAGGCGGCGAAGGTCATGCTCGACCAGCTCGTCTGGTGGGCCGACGCGCTGCGGGCCGCCAAGGCCAAGCGCCCTTACCGCACCTGAGCGGACCCGAACAGCCACACCGTGGAGGGAAGAATCATGGGAGACAACGGCAAGGCGCCGGCCGACGACCAGACCTATGACGTGGCGATCCTGGGCGCGGGCATGGCCGGCGGGATGCTCGGCGCGGTCCTGGCCCGCAACGGCGTCAAGGTGCTGCTGATGGACGCCGGCACGCATCCGCGGTTCGCCGTGGGGGAGTCGACGATCCCCTACACCTCGTCGATGACGAAGATCATCGCCGAGCGGTACGGGGTTCCCGAGATCGAGCCGCTGGCCAGTTTCCGGGGCGTCAACGACAAGGTCAGCCCGATGTCGGGCAGGAAGTCGAACTTCGGTTTCGTCTACCACGTCGAGGGCCAGCCGCAGCGCCCGGAGCAGATCAACCAGCTGGTGATCCCCGAGTGGCAGCGCACCGAGTGCCACCTGTTCCGGCAGGACTCCGACGCGTACCTGTTCAACCTGGCGGTGGACTGCGGGGCCGACCCGTGTCTGGACACCCGCATCACCTCGATCGACATCGACCCGGACTCCGGGGTGGTGCTGCGCTCCGCGCAGGGCGCCCAGTTCCGGGCCAGGTACCTCGTCGACGGGGCCGGCTACCGCTCGCCGACGGCCGACGCGTTCAACCTGCGCGACGACCCGCCGCGGGCCCGGCACCACTCGCGGAGCCTGTTCACGCACATGGTGGGGGTCACCCCCTTCGATGACGCCTCGGCGGCGCAGGCCCACAAGAACCCCAGCCCCTGGCACCACGGCACGCTGCACCACGTCTTCGACGGCGGGTGGCTGTGGGTGATCCCGTTCGACAACCACGAGGGCGCCCTGAGCACGCTGTGCAGTGTGGGGCTGACCCTGGACGAGCGGGTGCACCCCAAGCCCGAGGGCAGCGCGCAGGAGGAGTTCGACGCCTTTCTGCAGCGGTTCCCGCAGATCGCCGAGCAGTTCACCGGCGCGCGGGCGGTACGGCCGTGGATCAGCACCGGGCGCCTGCAGTACTCGGCGTCCAACACCGTCGGCGAGCGCTACACGCTGACCTCGCACGCGGCGGGCTTCATCGACGCCCTGTACTCGCGCGGCCTGACCAACACCCTTGAGGTCGTCAACTCCCTGGCGTGGCGGCTGATCGCCGCGTCCCGGGACGGCGACTGGTCCACCGAGCGGTTCGCGTACATCGACGACCTCCAGCAGGGCCTCTACGACGTCCACGACGACCTGGTCTACTGCTCGTTCGTGGGCTTCCGCCACTACGAGCTGTGGAACGCGGTCACCCGGGTGTGGAAGACCACGAGCATCCTGCCGACGATGCGGATCGAGAACGCGCTGCGGGACTTCAAGGCCACCGGTGACGAGCAGGTGCTGCTGGAGCTGGAGAAGACCGACACGCCCGGCCTGCCCGCCCCGGTCGGCAAGGACATCAGCGCCCTCCTGGCCTTCACCCGGCAGACCTGCCAGGCCGTCGAGGCCGGCGAGCTGGAACCCGCGGCAGGCGCGGAGCGGATCTTCGCCTACCTGCGCGACACCCCGTTCGTGCCGGCTCCGCTGGAGCTGGGCGAGCCCGACAACCGCTACTTCGAGGCGACGCCGGAGCTGCTGGAGCGCCTCGGCCAGTGGGGGCGCAACCGCTCCCCGCAGCACATGCGGTCGCTGTTCGCCTGACCTTGCCCCTTCCCCACCCCTACCGGGTCCTCGGGCAGGCACCAGGACCGGGCCGGACCGAAATGAGGGTAGTGATATGCACAGCAGCTTGATCGTCGCCCGGATCGAACCCGGCGGCGACGGCGACGTGGCCCGGCTGTTCGCGGAGTTCGACCGCACCGAGATGCCGCACCTGATGGGGACGCGGCGCCGGCAGCTGTTCCAGTTCCGCGGCCTGTACTTCCACGTCCAGGACTTCGACGACACCGACGGCGGCGAGCGGATCGAGCAGGCCAAGGTCGACCCGCGCTTCATGAAGATCAGCGACGACCTCAAGCCGTTCATCCAGCCCTACGACCCGGCCACCTGGCGCTCGCCGGCCGACGCTCTGGCGACGCGGTTCTACAGCTGGGAGGGCTAAGACGTGTCCACCCGACGAGTCGTCATCACGGGGGTGGGCGTGCTGGCCCCCGGCGGCATCGGCGTCAAGAACTTCTGGAGCCTGCTGTCCGAGGGCCGCACCGCGACCCGCCGGGTCAGCTTCTTCGACCCGACGCCGTTCCGCTCCCAGGTCGCCGCCGAGATCGACTTCGATCCCGAGCTGTTCGGCCTGAGCCCGCAGGAGATCCGCCGGATGGACCGCTCGGCGCAGCTGGCGGTCGTCGCGACCGCCGAGGCGGTCGCCGACTCCGGCCTGGACGTCCAGGCCATGGACCCCTACCGGGTCGGCGTCGCCCTGGGCAGCGCGGTCGGCGCGACGATGGGCCTGGACCAGGAGTACCGCGTCGTCAGCGACGGCGGCCGGCACGACCTGGTCGACCACGAGTACGCCGTACCGCACCTGTACAACTACCTGGTGCCCTCCTCCAGCGCCGCCGAGGTGGCCTGGAAGGTCGGCGCGCAGGGCCCCACCACGGTGGTCTCCACCGGCTGCACCTCGGGCATCGACGCGGTCGGCTACGCGGTGGAGGTGATCAGGGAGGGCTCGGCCGAGGTGATGATCACCGGTGCGACCGACGCGCCGATCTCACCGATCACCCTGGCGTGCTTCGACGCGATCAAGGCCACCACGCCCCGCAACGACGACCCCGAGCACGCCTCGCGGCCCTTCGACGGGACCCGCAACGGCTTCGTGCTGGGGGAGGGCTCGGCGATCTTCGTCCTGGAGGAACTGGACAGCGCCCGGCGGCGCGGCGCGCACATCTACGCCGAGATCGCCGGCTACACCTCCCGCTGCAACGCCTTCCACATGACCGGGCTGCGCCCGGACGGCCTGGAGATGGCCGAGGCGATCTCGGTGGCCCTGGACCAGGCCCGGATGAACGCCACCGACATCGACTACATCAACGCGCACGGCTCGGGCACCAAGCAGAACGACCGGCACGAGACCGCGGCGTTCAAGCTGAGTTTGGGCGAGCACGCCCGCAAGGTCCCGGTCAGCTCCATCAAGTCGATGGTCGGCCACTCCCTGGGCGCGATCGGGTCGATCGAGATCGCCGCCTCGGTACTGGCGATGGCGCAGAACGTGGTGCCGCCGACGGCGAACCTGCACACCCCCGACCCCGAATGCGACCTGGACTACGTGCCGCTGACCGCACGGGACTGGCACACCGACACCGTGCTGACCGTCGGCAGCGGCTTCGGCGGCTTCCAGAGCGCGATGGTCCTCACCCGTCCCGAGCGGAGGCCGGTATGACGGCGACGACCGTGGTCACCGGCCTGGGGGTGGTCTCGCCCAACGGGCTGGGCGCCGCCCCCTACTGGGACGCCACCCGCGCCGGGAAATCCGGCATCGGGCGGGTCACCCGCTTCGACCCCTCGCAGTACCCGGCACGCCTGGCCGGCGAGGTCCAGGGCTTCGTCGCCGAGGACCATCTGACGGGCCGGATGATCGTACAGACCGACCACATGACGCGGATGGCGCTGGTCGCCGCCGACTGGGCGCTGGCCGACGCGGCGATCGAACCGCGCGGCCTGGACGGCTACCACATGGGCGTGGTCACCGCCAGCTCCGCCGGCGGCTTCGAGTTCGGCCAGGGCGAGCTGCGCAAACTGTGGAGCAGGGGCAGCCAGCACGTCAGCGCCTACCAGTCCTTCGCCTGGTTCTACGCCGTCAACAGCGGCCAGATCTCCATCCGGCACGGCATGAAGGGCCCCAGCGGCGTCGTCGTCAGCGACCAGGCCGGCGGCCTGGACGCACTGGCCCAGGCCCGCCGGCAGATCCGCGCCGGCACCCGCCTGATGGTCTCCGGCGCCGTCGACGCGACGATCTGCCCGTGGGGCTGGGTCGCGCAGCTGGCAGCGGGCCGGATGAGCACCAGCGACCAGCCGGCCCGCGCCTACCTGCCCTTCGACGCCGACGCCCGCGGCCACGTCCCCGGCGAGGGCGGCGCGATCCTGGTCCTGGAGGAGGCCGACGCCGCCGCCCTGCGCGGCGCCCGCATCTACGGCGAGATCGCCGGCTACGGCTCCACCTTCGACCCCCGCGACGCCACCGGCGGCGCGGGCCTGCGCAAGGCGATCGAAGTCGCCCTGGACGACGCCGGGGTCCGCCCCGCACAGGTCGACGTGGTCTTCGCCGACGCGGCCGGCATCCCCGAACTGGACCGCGCCGAGGCCGACGCGATCGGCGCGGTCTTCGGGCCGCGCGGCGTGCCGGTCACCGCACCCAAGACGATGACCGGCCGCCTGTCGTGCGGGGCGGGCGCCCTGGACACCGCGACCGCGCTGCTGGCCATCCGCGACTCGGTCATCCCGCCCACCGTCAACATCGAACCGGCCGCCGACTACGACCTGGACCTGGTCACCGGCCGCGGCCGCCCCACCCCGGTACGCACCGCTCTGGTGCTGGCCCGCGGATACGGCGGCTTCAACTCCGCGCTGGTGGTCCGGGCCCGCACCGCCCACGCCGCCGGGCCGCAGGCCGGGCCGGACCACACAGAAAGGACACGCTGATGACCGCTCGGCAGTTCACCCTGGACGACCTCAAGCGCATCCTGATCGAATGCGCCGGCGCCGACGAGGCCGTCGACCTCGACGGCGACATCCTCGACGAGGGCTTCGAGGCGATCGGCTACGAATCACTGGCGATCCTGGAGACCGGCGGCCGCATCGAGACCGAGTACGAGGTCGCCCTGGACGAGTCGGTCCTCTCCGTCCACGCCACCCCCCGCGAACTGATCGCCGCGGTCAACGAACTGCTGACGGTGGCGGCATGAGCACCCCGGGCGGGCCGCTGGCCCTGGTCTCCGGCGCCACCAGCGGCATCGGCCTGGCCGTCGCCCGGCTGCTGGCCACCCAGGGCCACCGGGTCTTCATCGGCGCCCGCGACGCGGCCGGCATCGAGGCCACCGTCAAGGAACTGCGCGCCGAGGGCCACGACGTCGCCGGCCGCACCCTGGACGTCCGCGAGGACACCTCGGTACGCGACTTCGTCGCCGCCGCCGTCGACCACATGGGCACCGTCGAGGTCCTGGTCAACAACGCCGGCCGCAGCGGCGGCGGAGTGACCGCCGACATCCCCGACGAACTGTGGCACGACGTGATCAACACCAACCTCAACAGCGTCTTCCGCCTGACCCGCGAGGTCCTGACCACCGGCGGGATGCGGCACAAGACCCGCGGGCGGATCATCAACATCGCCTCCACCGCCGGCAAGCAGGGCGTCGTCCTGGGCGCCCCCTACTCGGCGTCCAAACACGGCGTCGTCGGCTTCACCAAGGCACTCGGCAACGAACTCGCGCCGACCGGCATCACCGTCAACGCGGTCTGCCCGGGCTATGTGGAGACCCCCATGGCCCAGCGCGTCCGCGAAGGCTACGCGGTGGCCTACGACACCACCGAGGAGGCGATCCTGGAGCGCTTCACCGCGAAGATCCCCCTCGGCCGGTACTCCACGCCGCAGGAGGTCGCCGGCCTGGTCGGCTACCTGGCCTCGGACGCGGCCGCCTCCATCACCGCCCAGGCGCTGAACGTCTGCGGCGGCCTGGGCAACTTCTGAACCCAGCCAGGGAGGAACGAGCAATGGACACCCCCGTCGTCCGCGAGGTGGAGCACGAGATCACCGTCGCCGCCCCGGCCCGCGAGGTCTACCGGCTGATCGCCGAGGTGGAGAACTGGCCGCGGATCTTCCCGCCGACCATCCACGTCGACCAAGCAGGCCACGGCCCCGGCCACGAACGCATCCGGGTCTGGGCCACCGCCAACGGCGCCCCCAAGAACTGGACCTCACAGCGCGCCCTGCACCCCGACACCCTGCGCATCGACTTCCGCCAGGAGGTCTCCACCCCCCCGGTCGCCGCGATGGGCGGCGCCTGGATCATCGAACCGCTCTCCGCGGAGTCCTCCCGGGTCAGGCTCCTGCACGACTACCGGGCCATCGGCGACGACCCCGAGGGCCTGGCCTGGATCGAGCAGGCCGTGGACGGCAACTCCCGCTCGGAGCTGGCCGCGCTGCGCACCAACCTCGAACTGGTGGTCGGCTCGGAGAAGCTGACCTGGTCCTTCGCCGACACCGTCCACATCCAAGGCGACCCCAAGGACGTCTACGACTTCATCAACGAAGCCGACCTGTGGTCGCAGCGCCTGCCGCACGTGGTCCGGGTCAACCTCGGCGAGAGCGAACCGGGCCTGCAGGAACTGGAGATGGACACCATGTCCCCCAACGGGTCGGTGCACACCACCAAGTCCTACCGGGTCTGCTTCCCCCACGACCGGATCGTCTACAAGCAGACCACCCTGCCGGCCCTGATGGACCTGCACACCGGCTGCTGGACCTTCCAGCCCACCGCCACCGGCGTCGCGGCCACCTCCCAGCACACCGTCGTCCTCAAGGCCGAGAACGTCACCGCCTACCTGGGACCCGACGCCGGCGTCGCGGAAGGCAAGGCCCACGTCCAGGACGCACTGAGCACCAACAGCCGCGCCACCCTCGGACACGCCAAGACCTACGCCGAATCCCGCCGCTGACCACCGGGTTCGGCGCCGACCGCTGAACCGCCGGCGTTCGGCGCGTTTCTTCTTCAGGGCCGGGCCGCCGGATCGGGCTCCGGGGCCGGGCACCGGCCGCCACGAGGTCCGCGGCGGCCCCCCCCTTTTTTCGACGACACTTCGAGGAGGACCACATGGGCAAGCTCTCGGGCAAGACCGCGCTCGTCACCGGCGCCAGCCGCAACATGGGCCGCGCCATGGCGCTGCGCCTGGCCGCCGACGGCGCGCTGGTCGCGGTGCACTACAACAGCGGCAAGGACGAGGCCGAAGCGGTCGTGGAGACGATCCGCCAGGCCGGCGGGAAGGCCTTCGCGGTGGGCGCCGAACTCGGCGTGCCCGGCGACGTCGCCGACCTGTTCGCCGCCCTGGAGGCGGGGCTGAGCGAGCACGCCGGGGCCACCACGCTGAACATCCTGGTCAACAACGCCGGCGTGCTGGGCGGGATCTCCCCGGAGGAGACCACCTCCGAGCAGTTCGACCGGATCTACGCGGTCAACGCCAAGGCGCCGTTCTTCCTGATCCAGCGGGCCCTGCAGAACATGGCCGACGGCGGCCGCATCGTCAACATCTCCTCCGGCCTGACCCGCACCTCCAACCCCGACGAGATCGCCTACGCGATGTCCAAGGGCGCGGTGGAGATGCTCGCGCTGCACTTCGCCAAGCACCTCGGCCCGCGCGGGATCACCGTCAACAGCGTCGCCCCGGGCATCACCCGCAACGACAACCCGGTCTTCTCCATGCCCGAGGTCGTCACCGCGATGGCCTCGATGTCGGCGTTCAACCGGGTCGGCGAACCCGAGGACGTCGCCGACGTGGTGGCGTTCCTGTGCTCCGAGGACGCCCGGTGGATCACCGGCGCGTTCATCGACGCCAGCGGCGGCACCCTGCTGTGACCCCGCTGGCCGGGCCGGCCGCCGACGCCGCCCGCCGCCCCCGCCCGGCGGGGGCCGGCCGCCGACGTCGACGACCGGCCCGGCCCCACCCCCGACACCAGCCGCCCACCAGCCGCCTGCCGGTCCGTCACCGGCCGGCCGCCGATCGCTGACCTCGACCCGCGGGAGCCGGATGATGAAGACCGCCAAGTACCCGGCCGCCGGGCCCGCGGCCCGCCCGCCGGCCGGGGACCCCGCCCCGCGGTGGGGCCTGCTGGCCGTGCTGGCCGGCAACATGCTCATCGACTCCCTGGAGGTCTCGGCGACGCTCGTCGCGCTGCCGGCGGTGGGGGCCGGCTTCCACCTCGCCCCGAGCACCGCCCAGTGGGCGATGACCGCCTTCGCGATCGGCTTCGGCGGCCTGATGCTCTTCGGCGCCCGGGTGGTGGCCATCCACGGCGCACGCCGCGCGTACCTGCTGGCCCTGCTGGCCTTCGCGGCCGCCTCGCTGCTGGCCGGTGTGACCGGGAGCTTCGCGGTCCTGGTGGCCTGCCGGGTCGTCAAGGGCTTCTGCGCGGCACTGACCGCGCCGACCGGCCTCGCGATCATCCTCAACACCTTCCCCGAGGGACCCCCGCGCAGCAGGGCGATCTCGGTGTACACCGTCTTCGGCGCCGGCGGGTTCACCGGCGGGCTGCTGCTGTCCGGCCTGCTGACCGACATCAGCTGGCGGTGGACGTTCGCCGCCCCGGCGCCCGCGGCACTGCTGCTGTTCCTGCTGGGACTGCGCATGATCCCGGCCGCCGCCCCGGCCGCGGGCCCGCGCCGCCGCTACGACCTGGCCGGCGCGGCCACCGCGACAGGGGCACTGGTCTGCCTGGACCTGGCGATCGCCTCGTCGGCCGGCCACGGCGTCTCCAGCGTGCGCGTCTGGGGCGGCCTTGCCGGCTTCGCCGCCCTGGGCGCACTGTTCGCCGCCGTCGAGCGCGCCGCGGCCGACCCGCTGCTGCGCCTGCCCCCGCGCACCGGCAGGGCCGGCATGCTGCGCTCGGCACTGGGCGCGGGATCACTGAACGGCTCCTACCTGGCGCTGCTGGTCGTCATCACCTTCCAGTTCCAGACCAGCCAGGGCTGGTCGCCGCTGAGGACGGCGCTGGCGATCCTGCCGGCCAGCGTCCCGCTGGCCCTGCTCGCCCTGCGCTCCGGGCGGATGATCGCCCGCTTCGGGACCAGGCGGCTGATCGCCTACGGCGCCCTGCCACCGGTGGCGGGCTACCTGCTCTACGTGCGGCTGCCGGCGCACCCGGACTACCTCACCGCGGTACTGCCGACGATGCTGCTGGTCGGCGCCGGCTTCGTCCTGTCCTTCGCGGCGCTGAACACCCAGGCCACCGCCGACCTGCCGCCGGCCGAACGCGGCGGGGCCGCGGCCCTCTACCAGAGCGCCGTGCAGATCGCCGCGGTGGTCGCCCCCGCCGCGGCCGCGGCACTGTTCCAGTCCGGCCTGGCCGACGGCCCCGGGCACAGCTCCGCACTGCGGCCGGCGATATGGCTGGTGGTCGGGATCGGGGCGGTCGGGATGGTGGCGGCACTGACCGCACCGCGCCGCCGCCCCGCCCCGCTGCCGCGCCCCGCCCAGGCAGGAGCCGGCGCCAAGCAGCCCTGACCCCCGCACCCTTGCCGCACCGGCCCGACCCGCACCCCCCGCCCGGTCAGCCCAGGCTGCCCGGTCCGCCAGGTCCGGCCCCTCCCTCCACAGGCGAAGGTTGACTCCACCCATGACGACTGTCGCGAGCTCCGAGACCCCGCACGCCCAGCCCGGCGGGGAGCGTTCCGGGCCCCGGTCCCAGCGGGAGCGGCTGGCCGAACTCGGCATGATCAAGGAGCGGGCCCGCGCCGGGACCGGCGCCGCGGCCACCGAGCGCCAGCACGCCCGCGGCAAGCTCACCCCCCACGAGCGCATCGGCCTGCTGCTCGACCCGGGCTCGTTCACCGAGGTCGAAGGACTGCGCCGGCACCGCGCGACCGGATTCGGCCTGGAGGCCAAGCGGTACCACGGCGACGGCGTCGTCACCGGCTGGGGCACCGTCGAGGGCCGCACCGTGTTCGTCTACGCCCACGACTTCCGGATCTTCGGCGGCGCCCTCGGCGAGGCCCACGCCGCGAAGATCCACAAGATCATGGACATGGCCCTGGCGGCCGGCGCGCCGATCGTCTCGCTCAACGACGGCGCCGGCGCCCGCATCCAGGAAGGCGTCTCGGCGCTCGCCGGCTACGGCGGGATCTTCCAGCGCAACACCCGCGCCTCCGGCGTCATCCCGCAGATCAGCGTGATGCTCGGCCCGTGCGCGGGCGGCGCGGCCTACTCGCCGGCGCTGACGGACTTCGTGTTCATGGTCCGCGGGACCTCCCAGATGTTCATCACCGGCCCCGACGTGGTCCGCGCGGTCACCGGCGAGGAGATCACCCAGGACGGCCTGGGCGGCGCCGACGTGCACTCCGCCGTCTCGGGCGTGTCGCACTTCGTCTACGACGACGAGGCCACCTGCCTGCAGGACGTGCGCCACCTGCTGTCCTACCTGCCCTCCAACAACCGGCAGCTGCCCCCCGGCGCGCCCACCGACGACCCGGCAGAGCGCGCCAACCCCGCCCTGCTGGACCTGGTGCCGGCCGACCCCGCCCGGGTCTACGACATCCACCACGTCCTGGAAGAGCTCGCCGACGACGGCGAGTTCTTCGAGGTGCACACCGCCTGGGCGCCGAACGTGGTGTGCGCACTGGCACGCCTGGGCGGCGAGGTCGCCGGCGTGGTCGCCAGCCAGCCCGCCGCCTCGGCCGGCGTGCTGGACATAGACGCCAGCGAGAAGGCGGCACGCTTCGTGCAGTTCTGCGACGCCTTCAACATCGCGCTGGTCACCCTGGTCGACGTGCCCGGCTTCCTGCCGGGAGTCGACCAGGAGCACCACGGCATCATCCGCCGCGGCGCGAAACTGCTCTACGCGTACTGCAACGCCACCGTGCCGCGGATCTCACTGGTGCTCCGCAAGGCCTACGGCGGGGCCTACATCGTCATGGACTCCCGCTCGATCGGCACCGACCTGGCGCTGGCCTGGCCCACCAACGAGATCGCCGTGATGGGCGCCGAGGGCGCCGCGAACGTCATCTTCCGCCGGGAGATCAGCGCCGCCCCGGACCCCGAGGCAGCCCGCCAGTACCGGATCAAGGAGTACAAGGCCGAGCTGATGCACCCCTACTACGCCGCCGAGCGCGGCCTGGTGGACGACGTCATCGACCCGGCCGACACCCGCAAGGTCCTGATCCGCGCACTGGCGATGCTGCGCGGCAAACACGCCGAGCTGCCCCACCGCAAGCACGGCAACCCCCCGCAGTAGCAAGGGGGGCCCCAGCCCCACACCCCTTTCGGGGTGCTCTTCGACGGGCGAGGCGATCGGTGGCGGCAGCAGCCGGCACCACCACGACCGCTTCCAATCCCCAAGAGCACCACCAACCGAAAGGAGTCACCCGTGGTCACACAGGCACCGCCTCAGCAACCCACGCCGTCGCTGCCGCAGACCTCCAGACCCGCACCCCGCAACCGCCTGCACTCCCTGACCGGGATGCGCGCGGTCGCCGCGGCGATGGTCTTCGTCTTCCACACCACCCAGCCGCAGATCAGCCCGTTCACCGGCGCCACCGCCGGGAGGGCGGCACGCTGGTTCACCTGCTTCGGCCCGATCGGGGTGTCGTTCTTCTTCATCCTCAGCGGCTTCGTCCTGACCTGGGCCGCCCGCAAGGGCGACACCCCCGGCCGGTTCTACCGCCGCCGCCTGGTACGCATCTACCCCAACCACGTCGTGACCTTCGCCGCGGCGATGGTGCTGTTCGCCTCGGTGGGCTTCATGACCGGCACCAAGGCCACCGCACCGCGGCTGTGGCTGCCCAACCTGCTGCTGCTGCACGCCTGGACACCGCACCTGGACGTCCAGCTGGGGGTGAACCCGCCGAGCTGGTCACTGTCCTGCGAGGCGCTGTTCTACCTGTGCTTCCCGCTGCTGTACGCCCTGATCCGCAAGATCCCCCCGCGCGCCCTGTGGGCCGCGGCCGGTATCACCGCGGGCCTGGTCGTGGCGGTCCCGGCACTGGTCTACGCCCTCCTGCCGGGAGTCCACGGCGCCGCAGGCCCCATGGGACTGCCGGTGACACCCGACCAGATGTGGCTGGTCTACGCCTTCCCGCCGGTCAGGCTGCTGGAGTTCGCCCTGGGCATGCTGATGGCCCGGATCGTGCTGACCGGCCGGTGGATCCCGGTCCCGACCACCGCCGCCGCGCTCCTGGCGGTCGGCGGGTTCTTCCTGACGTTCTCCCTGCCCTTCCTCTACCGTTTCGACGCGGCCACCGTGGTGCCGCTGGCCCTGCTGATCCCGGCGGCCGCAGCGGCGGAGGGCCGCGGCCGCCGATCGATCATGAGCAGCCGGCCCATGGTCCGCCTCGGCGACCTGTCCTTCGCGTTCTTCATGATCCACGCCGTCATGCTCGTCACCCTCACCCGCCTGTTCGCCGGCCACCAGCGGTGGTCCGACGGCCAGGCCTACGGGGCGATCGCCGCATACGCCACGCTGTGCCTGGCGGCGGCCTGGGTGCTGAACACCTTCGTGGAACGCCCGATGGTGCGGTACTTCAGCCAGTCGCGAGCCGCGCGAGCCGAGCGCGCCTCCGCCTGACCGGTACCGCCTTACGCCCGGCCCGGCCGGAGCGCTCCCGCGCCCCGGCCGGGCCGGGCCCACCGACCTACCGCACCCGCGTGTTACTGCCGTATCGATCGCCGTTCTTCCTGCCGATTTGTCTTGCCGTGCCGTGCCGGTGCCGGGATGCCCGGACGCCGGCGCCATCCCCGCGTCGATCACGAACCCGCTGCCACGGCCGGTGCCGGGCGGCGCACTTTTTGGAGGACAGCCATGGACGAGGTCAGCATCTGGGTGGGCGCCGCCCCGGAGGCGGTGTGGGCGGTCGTGGCCGACCCCACCCGCTACGGCGAGTGGAGCCCGGAGAACCAAGGCGGCCGCTGGCAGAGCGGGGCCGAGCCCGGACCCGGCGCGGTCTTCAAGGGCACCAACAAGCGCGGCGTCGTGCGCTGGACGACGACCTGCACGGTACTGGAGTACGACGCGCCCAAGCGCTTCGCCTTCGAGGTCGCCGAATCGCGGATGCGCTGGGGCTACCGCCTGGAGCCGCAGGCCGGCGGCACCCTGGTCACCGAGTGGCGCGAGCACGCCGGACCGCTGCCGATACCGGCGCGCATCATCACCGCCAGCAGGCTCCTGGGCAGGGACCGCGAGCAGCTGATGGTCGACGGCATGCAGGCCACACTGGAGCGCGTCAAACGCGCGGTCGAAACCGACCGGCGGTAACCGGCCATGCGCGGCCTGAGCCGGTACGAGAACACCGTCGTCCTGCGGTACGGGACCGCGGACACCGCCGCCTTCACCCGGCAGGCGCACCGGATCCTGCAGACCCGGATCGGCGGCTACCGCGGCTACGGCGTCACCGGATCACTGATCGTGCCGGTGGCACTGGACCTGGCCGACGCAGGCGACCCGACGAGGCTGGGACTGCGGATCAGCGCCGAACCGCACGCCGGCACCGGCAGCGCACCACTGGACCTGGACGCGGTCATCGAACCCGACCCGTACGCCGGACTGCGCCTGGCCGGCCTCGGCCCGGTGCCGCTGCCGCTGCGCCGGGGCACCGTCGACGCGGTGCGCTGCGCGACGCTCGTCTTCGGCCTCGGAGACATCGACAGCGAGGGCCCGACCGCCGAGTTCGGCCTGACCGTGCGCTCGGAGGCCGGCCTGCAGTGCGCCTACGCCTGCGGCACCCTGCACGAGCCCTACGCCCCGCGGTGGGAGGCCTCGGTCCGCTCGGCCGCCGTCGCGGCCCGCGACCGCGGCCTGCCCGCGTCCGCCGCGGTCGGCCAGATCGCCGCACACTGCCTGGCCTGACAGCCGCCGGGCCCCGGCAGAACAAGGAGGCGGCGCCCATGCCCGCACCGCTGCGCTGGGCCCTCCTCTTCCTCCTGCGGTGCCTGCGGGACTTCGGATACCTGATGGTCTGCATCCCCCACCCGCCCCGGCACCCGCCCGCGCCCCCCCGGCCCGCGGCGCCGGGCCACCCCGAGCAGGTCACCCCGCTCTCCGCACTGCCCCCCCAGGAGCGGCGCCGCTGGAAGGACCTGGAAAAACAACTCCGCTGACCTGCCGGGCCGCCGGGCCCGACGGCCCGGCAGGTCAGCCGGCGCTCGCCCCGGCGGGGCGGAAGGCGTCGGTGGCCGCCAGCACGGCGGCCCTGGTGGCGTCCCCCGACAGCCCGTGCCCCTCGCGGTCGACCAGCACCAGGCGCGCGTCGGCCCACACCTGCGCCAGCTGCCAGGCGATGTCCGGCGGCCCGCTGATGTCCATCCGCCCGTGGACCATCACCCCGGGGATCCCGGCGAGCCTTCCCGCACCGCGCAGCAGCTCCCCGTCGCCGAGGAAGCCGGCGTGCCGCCAGTAGTGCGTGACCAGGCGGGCGAAGCGCAGCCGGAAGCGCGGGTCGAGGTAGCGGGGATCGGGCCGGTGGCCGCCGTGGGTGGCCACGTGCACGTCCTCCCACCGGCACCACTCGGCCGCCGCCCGCTCGCGCACCCGCGGATCGGGGTCGGCGAGCATCACCGCGTACGCCTCGGCCAGGTCGCCCCCGCGCGCCGCCTGCGGCACCGCGTCGCGGAAGCGGGCCCACTGCTCGGGGAAGACCCGCCCCATGTCCCGCGTGATCCACTCCACCTCGCGGCGGGTGGTGCTGGTGACGCTGAAGAGCACCAGCTCCGAGACGCGCGAGGGATGCCGCTCGGCATAGGCCAGCGCCAGCGTCACCCCCCAGGAGCCCCCCAGCACCAGCCACTCGCCGACGCCCAGGTGCCCGCGCAGCAGCTCGATGTCGGCGACCAGGTGCGCGGTGGTGTTCGCCGCCAGCGAGGTCCCCCACTGCGCCGCGTCCGGCGTGCTGCGCCCGCACCCGCGCTGGTCGAACAGCACGACACGGTAGGCCGCCGGGTCGAACAGCCGGCGCCAGAACGCCCCCGCCCCCGACCCGGGCCCGCCGTGCAGGACCACCGCCGGCTTGCCCGCAGGATTCCCGCAGGCCTCCCAGTACACGCGGTTCCCGTCGCCGACGTCGAGCACCCCGTGCTCGTACGGCTCGACGGGGGGATAGAGCCCGGCCATGTGCGACGCACCCCCCTGCTCCGATCTGACAGCACTGTTACATTATCAGGGTGAGGAACCCCCCCGACCCGGCGGCCGTCGGCACCCTGCTGCGCCACGTCCTGGAACTGCTCGACGGCGACGTGGCCGGGGTCTACCGGGAGCAGGGCCTGCCCGACTACCGGCCCCGCTTCTCCCCGGTCGTCCGCGCCCTGCTGGCCCACGGCCCGCTGCCGGTCCGCGACCTGGCCGCCG
Source organism: Streptomyces sp. NBC_00433 (assembly GCA_036015235.1). Lineage (NCBI taxonomy): Bacteria > Bacillati > Actinomycetota > Actinomycetes > Kitasatosporales > Streptomycetaceae > Streptomyces > Streptomyces sp. NBC_00433. The sequence goes on from CP107926.1 coordinate 8,810,636, forward strand.
CACTGGGCGTCACCCACTCCGCCGCCAGCCAGACCGCCGCCCAGATGGCCCGCGCGGGCCTGGTCACCCACACCGCCGACCCCCGTGACGCCCGCCGCCGCCTGGTCGAGCTGACCGACAGGGCCCACGCCCTGCTGCCCCGGATCCAGGCCGAGTGGAACGCGACAGCGGCGGCGATGAGGGAACTCGACGCGGAGCTGCCGATGCCGCTGGCCGACCTGCTGACCCAGGTGTCCCGGGCGATCGAACGCCGCCCGTTCGGCCTGCGCATCGCGGACGCCCGCCAGCGGTAGGCCCGCACGGCCCCGGGCGCCGGCGGCGCGGCCCGTTACCTTCCGCGCCCCCGGACGCGGGCACCCCTAGGACGCGTGTTCGCCGCCGCGGCCGCCGCCGGGCGCGTCGTGTGCCGGTAGCCGCAGGCGTGTCGCGCGGCCGGCCCGCGGCGGCGCGCCCGGCCGGCACCGTCCGTGCCCGCCGCATCCAACAGTTACCGATATGTCCGGAATTCGTAACGTCGTCCCGGTGATCCTCCGGCCGGGCCGGTATCCGGGCCACAGTGGTGCATCTCGGCACCGGCCGGGAGTAATAGCACCATTGGTACGGCTCCGGCCGTGCCCGCACGAAAGGGGACCAAGTGTCCCGTATCGCCTTCCGCTTGACCGCGACCGCCCTGGTGGCCGGCTCCGCCCTCGCCGCCGCGGCCCTGCCCGCGGCGGCCGCCGACCACGGCCGGCGTCACGAGCAGCGCCCGCAGGTGGTCCTCGGCGAGGTCCAGCACGCGGCCCCGGGCCGCTCCCACCGGTCGCCGAACGAGCAGTGGGTCACCGTCACCAACACCTCCGGCCGCCCGGTGAGCCTGGACCGCTGGACCCTCAGCGACTCCGACCACCACACCTACTGGTTCGGCCACGTCACGCTGCGCGGGCACCAGTCGGTGCGCGTCCACGCCGGCAACGGCCGCGACACCGGCCGCGACCTGTACCAGGGCAGCCGCATCGCGGTGTGGGACGCCTCCGACACCGCGACGCTGCGCGACAGCCGCGGACACGTCGTCGACACCGAGTCGTGGGGACGCCGCCACCACCACCACCGCTGACCCGGCCCCCGGGCCGGTGGACCCGCGCCCGGCCGCCCGCAGGGGCGGCCGGGCGCGCCGGCGTGTGCCCGGCCGGGCGGGTACGGGCGGGCGACGGCCTGCGCGGCGACGGCGTGCGCACCGGGCGCCCTCCGGCGCCTCGGGCGCGCACGCCTGGGCCCCGTCGGCCGGGCGGGTGTCACTTCGCCCGGCGGCGTGCCGCCCGCGCGGAGTGGTGGACCTCGCTCTGCTGCGGCTCGTGCCACGACCCGGCGCGCGGCTGCGGCGCCCGCCCTGCCCCGCGCCGGCGCGCGACCGCCTTGGCCCCCCACCAGAAGGCGAGTATCAGCACCCCCACGATGATGATGCCGAAGATCACAGCCCACGCCACGACGCCCGAAGACGCCAGCTCGGTGGTCTGCCGCACCGCTGTGTCCATGGGGATCCGCCTTTCCGCATACGCCTGCCCCGGGGCGCCTGCCCGCGACCGGAAGGGGCCCGTGGCGAAGCCGCCCTCCCGCTGCGGCTGCCCGACCAGCCCGCCGCGAAACAGCCCGCCCCGGGCGCCCCTGCCGGCAGCCGCCCGCCTGAGGAACAAGCACCCACCTCGATACGCGGCGGCAGCGCAGAGCCGGCCTCGCGCCGTACGGCGCCGGCACGGTCGCCGCCAGGTCCGCCCCCGCCGCGCACGGCCCGGTCGGCCACGGCTCCCCGCCGCCTCGCGTGCCGGACCGCGTGCCGGGTGCGGGTCAGCCCTTGCAGGCGGGGTCGGCCAGTACGACGGGCGCGGCCTCGCGCGTGGTGACGAACGCGCGGTAACCCGGGGCCCCGGCGACGCACTTGGTCGCGATGTTCGCGAACCCGTCGGGGAAGTTGGTGACGTCGGCCGGAGTGTCGTCCCCGCGGTGGCCGGAGACCGGCGAATCCCCCAGCCCCCGCCGGTCGCTGGAGCATCCGGACAGTGCCGACACCACGATGACAGCGGACACCGCCGCAACCAGACATCTCGTCATACGCCGCTTCATCGCATCCCCCACCTCGACCCGCACGCCCCCTCCGGGGCGGACGCCATGAAGGACACCCCGCGAGCCCACCCGGTTCCCCCGCCCCCCGGCCCGCGCCGCCCAGGTCGGCCCGGCCGCGAGGCGGGCCCGTCCCCGCACGACCGGGTCCGCCCGGCTCGTGGCGTGCCGCGCACGCCCGGGGGCGTCCGCGCGCCCCGGCAGCGGCGGGTGACACCCCTCCCAGGTGCGCGATTCGCACGCTATCCGATGTGCGATTCGAGATAGGGTCGGGGCCTGGAGGTGTGCGGTATGCCCACGGAGGACGAGCTGTTCGGCGCGGTCGACGAGCTGCTGGAGCGGGTGGCCGCCGCGGAGGCCCTGCCGCCGCCGGCGGAGCGCAGGCGGCTGCGGGAGGCCGCCGGGCTGAGCCAGGCGCAGGTCGCCAAGGCGGTCGATACGCGCAGGGAGGCCGTGGGGAACTGGGAGTCCGGCCGTACGGAGCCGCGCCCGCCGCAGCGCGCCGCCTACGCCCGGCTCCTGGAGGGCCTGGCCGCACGCTTCCCCGCCCCGCAGGCCCCGGCCGCCCCGGTACCCGGACCGCAGCCGGCCGCCGCCGTACCGCAGACGCCCGCCGTCCCCGCACCCCCGGCGCCGCAGGCCGGGCCCGCGCCGCGGCGTCCGCAAGCCGCCGCGCCCGCGCCGCGCCGGCCTGCCGCCGGTGCAACCCCCGCCGCCGCGGATCCGCGGTTCGCGCACGGGCCGCTGGGCGTGCTGGACGGCGACGGCCTGCTGTACTGCGCGGGCGGCCTGGTGCTGGAGTGCCCGGCCGCGACGGTGCCGGAGCTGGTGGAGTGGACGCTCGCGCAGGGCAGGCTCGGGGCGGTGCGGCTTCACCCGTGGGGGAGGGACTCCGACCCGCTGGTCGTGGTGACGGCGGCCGGCGCGGCCCGGCTGGGGCTGCCGGAGGCTCTGGAGGACCGGCGTGCGCTGCGGCTGCCGGAGGACCACGCGGCCGTACGCCAGATCGCGAAGGCGAAGTGGCAGCTGACCCAGCGCGGCTTCGGCCCGTGGGCCCGGATCTACCGGCCCGCGCAGGGGCGGCAGCGGCAGTGCGTGCAGCTGGCCGTGCTGCCGTGGGGCGCCCTGGACTCCCGGGCCTGGGCGGCCGCCGACCGGCTGCCGCCGGCGGAGCTCGCCCGCGTGCTGTCCCTCTACGCCGCCCGGGTGCTGACCCCGCGCGGCTCCACCGCGGTGGCCGGGCTGGAGCTGATGACCGCGCTGCGCCCGCCCACCCGGGCGGTCAGGGACGATACGGCCGGCACCTGGGCCCCGGGGCCGGTGCCCGGCTCGCTGACCGCAGCGGTCGACCCGGCGCCGCCGGAGGCCCCGGACGAACACCCCGTGGTGGCCGCGTCGTTCCCGCGCGGGCAGCAGCGCACGCAGGCCGACGTCCTGGACGAGGAGGCGTTCGACTGGGCCCGCGACCCGCAGGCGCTCACCGACGCCGAGTGCGCGAAGCAGTTCGCGGTCGGCGTCGATGTGAACACCGCGTTCCTCGCGGCCGCGAACCGCCTGCCGGTCGGCCTGTCGGGGCCGGAGCACGTGAAGGCGCCGCGGTTCGACAAGACCGTCCCGGGGTCGTGGCTGGTGGACCTGTCCGGTATCGGCATGGACCCCCGGCTGCCCAACCCGTTCACCCCGCACGGCCACCGCCCCGACGGCCCGGCCTGGTACGCCACCCCGACCGTCGCCTACGCCGCCGAGCTGATCGACACCTACGGCCTGCCGCTGGCCGTCGCGCCGATCGAGGCGTACGTGCGCAGGGACGCGGGCCCCTACCTCGACCCCTGGTACAAGCACCTGTCCGCGGCGTACAAGCAGACGATGGCCGACCTGGGGGTGACCGCCGATCTGAGCGCGGGGCAGTTCCTCGCGGCGATGGCGGCCCACCGGCAGGCCGACCCCGGTCTTGCCGCGGTGCTCTCCGCGATCAAGTCGACGGTCAAGGGCGGCATCGGGAAGCTGCGCGAGCGCCCGCAGGGCGCCGCCTACCGGCCGGGGGAGCGGTGGCCGGCGCTGGAGCGCCCCACCTGGCGCCCCGACATCCGCGCGGCCGTCGTGGCCGCGGCCCGGGTGAACATGCACAGGAAGCTCCTCAAGGTCGCGGCCGCCACCGGCGGTATGCGCCCGGCGGCCCGGGTCGGCGGGGTGTGGACGGTGCTGCCCGGCCCGGGCGCGCTGACGCCGATCGCGGTGCTCTCGGACTGCGCGCTCTACCCGTCGGCGGGCCCGTCGCCGCTGGACGTGCTGCCCTACGACGCGGCGGGCAAGCCGGCCCCCGGCACCTTCCGCCTCGGCGTCTCGCCCGGCATGGTCAAGCACGAGGGCACGCGGCCGCTGTACTGGGCGGTGGAGCTGCTGGAGCAGGAGACCAACCCGGCCCGGCACATCAAGGCCGACGAGCCGTAGGCACCGGGCACCCGCAAGCGTCCGCCCCCGACGCCTTCGACCCGGCCGCTCTGCGGTGCCACCGGGAGCGCCTGCCGCCCCTGCCGGGCCCTACCCCGGGCCGCGGCCCTGAACGTCCCGGGGGCTGCGGGGTCCCTATCCTGAACGGGCCGTCCCGGCATCCGCGAACGGCCCGGGGCGGCCCGGCAGGGAGGCGCGATGATCCACAGGAACGGGCAGCGGGGCCCCGCTGCCCCGCACGGCACCCCGGGCGGGGGGGAGTAGGGCGTGGGCAAGCTGCAGGACAGCCTGGAGCGGGCGAGCGCGGCCGCCGCGACCCGCCCGGTGCCGAAGTCGGCGCAGGCGCGGATGCGGTTCCTGCTCAAGCAGGCCAAGGGCTCCACCCGGGTCGTGGCCGACCGCCTGGGGGTCTCCCAGCGCACGGTGGAGCGGTATCTCAAGGGCACGCTGCGCCGGCCCCGCAAGGACCTGGCCGCCCGCCTGGAGCGGGAGGTACGCCGCGACTGGCAGCCGCGGGTGAAGGCCCGCGCCCGCAGGCACGCCGCGACGTCGGGCGGCATCACGGTCGAGACGCGAGCGCAGCTCGGCTACACCGGCGCCCCCGGGTCGAGCGACCAGGACCGGACCCGGCTGCTGACCCAGCACCTCCCGCCGGCCTACGCCGCCCGCCTGTTCGACGCGCAGGCCGCCGGGGCGGGCGAGACCGACCTGCAGGCGATCGTCGCCGAGGGCCTGCGCGACCTCTACTTCCGCGACCGCGGCCGCCGCGCCCGCTCCCTGGAAGAGGTGCGGATCAACCACATCGACTACATCGAGATCGGCTTCTGACCAGGCACGCGGGGGCGTAGGGCCGTCGCCCGGGTGAAGCTCAGCACTCCCGCTGTCCCTGCCGGCCCGGTCCCGTTCACGGGCACGCCTGTTCCCGCCCCTACCATTTGGGCTGATCTTTTGCCCCCGGCGTCGCGTGGCCCACTGCGACTGTGCCAGGCTTAACCGACAACAGTTCGAAATGGGGAGCGCCCGTGGACTCTTTCGCTGATGCCGCTCCGCAGGACGGACCGCAGCTGTCGGTCTCCTGTGCGCTGGGGTCTCCCAGCGTGGTCACCGTGCGCGGGGAGGCGGACCTGGACACGGTCGGCCTGCTGCAGGAGGCGGTGGACCGGGCGCTGGGTCACCATCCCCACCTGGTCTTCGACCTCGCCGGTGTGACGTTCGCGGACTCCACCTTCCTCACGGTGCTCCTGCAGGCCCGCCAGACCGCGCTGGGCCAGGGCGGGAGCATCCTGCTGGCCGCGCCCAGCAGCAGCGTCCAGCGCCTCCTGGGCGTGATCGGGGCCGCCGACCTGTTCCCGGTCTCCACCACCGGACAGCTCAAGCACTCCTGAGGACGGCCCGCGGCACCCACCAGGCGGCCGGCGGCCGGCAGGGGAGCCGGCGGGGGAGCGGGCGCGGTGCCGGGGGCGGTGAAATCGGCCCAGACCTGCTTGCCGCCGCTGTGCGGGACCGCGCCCCACGACCGGGCCAGCCGGTCGACGATCACCAGCCCCCACCCGCCCGCGGGAGGCGGCCGCAGCACCGGCAGGGCCGGCGAGCCGTCGCTGACCACGACCCGCACCCGCCGCGCGTCGAAGACCAGCAGCAGCCCCGCCGGCCCGCCCGCGTACCGCAGCGCGTTCGTCACCAGCTCCGACACCGCCAGGGCCAGCACCCCGACGTCGGGGTGCCAGCGGGTCGGCCAGGCGAACTCCTCCACCTGCCGCTGCGCCCACCGGCGCACCCGGGCCACCTCACCGGGAGCACCCCAGACCGCGACGAACCGCTCAGCCATCACCGATCATCGCCAGCACACCTTCCACCGCCCGCCGCGCACGGCCCGGTGCGGCCACCGGGCGGTCACACCACCCGCCTGCCCCGGCCGGCGATCCCCACCGCGCACGACCGCGTGCTGCCCGCCCCGCGGGCGCTGCTCGCGGACCCGGGTGTTCACGGCCGGGTGCGCGTCGTCGCCGTCCGCGTACAGGCCGCGCTGGGCCTCCTGGAGGAAGAGGTGCCGTGCGGTGTCCGGGCCCGGTATCGGCCGGCCGAACAGGAGCCCGGCCAGGAGGTTCCCGGCGAGCACGTCGAGCCGGTGGCCCATGATCGGCGCGGGCGCGCCGGCGACCAGGTCCAGGACGCGCAGCAGCTCCGGCCGGACCGGCCCGCCCGGCGCCTTCGCGCGGCGGCGGCGCTGCCGGGCGAGCCGGTGGAGGTGCCCGCGTTCGGTCTCGTCCAGGCCCAGGGCGCGGGGCGAGCGCCAGGAAGCCCGCAAGATCGTCCACGCCCCCGATCACGGGCACGGCACGGCCCGCGAGGGGTGGTCCTGCCTTTGCCAGGAAGTCCCCTCCGACGGACAAAGGCGCCCCTGTACGACGCGGTCCGGGCGGGCCGGGCATCGGTGGCGACACACCCCGTCGAAGGCCACAGCCATGAAGGCGCTCATCGTCTGCGCCCACCCCGAACCGCGCTCGCTCAACGGCTCGCTGAAGGACCTCGCGGTCTCCACCCTCCAGGCGGCCGGGCACCAGGTGCGGGTGAGCGACCTGTACGCGATGGGCCGGAAGGCCGCGGCGGGCGGGGTCCCGCGGCGGGGCGCGTACGCGGGCCGGCCTGCCGTCAGTTCGGTGCGCTGTGGGCGCGGTGTCTCCGCCACCGGCGCTTGGCCAGCGTCCACAGCCCCGCGACGGCGGCCAGCACGAGCCCGCCGAGCCAGGACTGGCCCCAGGGATGCCCGTGGCCGGTACGGCCGCCGAAGTGCCACACCAGTACCCCGGCCGCGTACATGCCGACCGCGATTCCCGCACCCCGTAGCCGTCCCATGCCCACCGGCTACCCGAAGTCCCCCGCCGGACACCGGACATCGGCGCCGGCCGGGCCCGCCGTCACCGGTCGACGTGGACCCGGACAGCCCCGCCGAAGGGGGCCGGCCCGCCGCCGGCGGTCAGCAGCACGTCGAAGGGCTGCCGCACCCTGCGACGCGTCAGGCGCCAGACCCCGTCCCTGCGGCGGTACTCGTCTTCGTAGCTGCCTCCTCCGACCACCCAGTGGCGGTCGGGAAGCTGCGCCAGGACCACGACGTCGGAGCGGCCCGTCGCCGCGTCCCCGCTGACGGCCACCGTATGGTTCGCGGTGGCGTGCTGCATGACCGGGAAGGTCCGCCACTGCTGCTCGACCGCGGCGCAGATGGCCTCCAGCCCGATGAAGACGCGGTTGGGCCCGGTCTCCCATATCGCGTCCAGTGCCCATACCGCCTCCCAGCGGAGCCGGTCGCGACGGTCGGCGCCCACGCAGTAGTCATGGGCTAAACGGTGCAGCGCCAGCTCCGCCTCGATCGCGTCGAGGCGGGCGGCCAGAGCTTCCAGCGTAGTCATGCCGGGCACGCTACCCAGCGCCGGAGCAGCCCGGCAGGGGTCCGCCGGCCACCCCTGCCGCCTACGTGAGACAGGGACGGGCTCCGTCGTGGCCGCGGAGCGCGTCCGCGCGCGCCGGGCCGATGACCGAGCTGCCGGGCCGGCGCCACGCGGCGCGCGGGACCTCGCTGCCGGCGCGCGTGCGGGGGCCGGCCGCCGCTGCTGCACCGCCGGCCGACCGGCGCGGCCCGGCGGTCGACACGGCGCCTCGCCCGTCCTTGCGGGCGCAGCCTGGGGGGCCGTGCGGCACCCGCATCCGGGTTTCCGTGGTCGTCGACGAAGCGCACGCTCCCGCCCCGTCGCGTGCCACCGAAGTCGGACCGGCACGGATCCAAACGGTTTCCGCTCACGTCCTAAGGAGTGGGGCGCCCCGGGTGGCGCCGGAGACGCGGCGAGACGCGGAACCGGGGCCGGACCCGCCGGTGACGAGGCGATCACGAGGGGGACCATGCGCCGAACCGTGGGGGAAGCGGCAGGCGGCCGGCAGCGGCCGCCGGCCCACTGGCAGGCGGGCACCGGAATGCTCGTGGCCGTCGGACTCCTGGACCTCTTCCTCGTCGGCGGCGCCGCCGTCGCGATCGTCGGCGATCCCTCGTGGTGGCGCGACCCGCTCTACGCCCTTGCCTTCATCCCCTGGGCGGCGGCCAACCTCCGCAGCCTGCGCTGGCGGATCACCGCGGTCCCACAGGGCCTGCGCGTCCGGCTGTGGGGCACGACCTCACTCCTGCAATGGGATTCCCTGCACAGCGTGGTGTCCGCCAGGGGCGGTGTGCTGGCCGTCATCGGGAGGCACACCGACGTGGTCGTCACCATCCGTTTCGCGGGGCCCTTCGCCGCGAAACGGATCGCCGCGGAGATCGACGCCATGATCGCGGACCCGGCGCTGCGGCCGCCCGCCCGGTAGGAGGCACCCGGCCGGCTGCCCGCTGCCCCCTCCCGGGTGCCACCGGGCAGCCGCTGCCACGCAACGCCGCCGGCCGTGGGCGGACCCTGCGGTCGGGCTCGAGCCGATCCCCCGCGGCACGGGGGCCCTGCGGGGAGGAACACATGACCGTACTGCACCATTGCGTCTCCGTCGTCGCCGTGACACCCGAACAGTTCGGGCAGCTCGCCGAGTCGGTCCTGGACTTCGCGCAGTCCACCCGGAGCCGGGGGGAGGCGATCGCCGTGGAGGACGGGCGGACGGTCCCGGACGTGCGGCTGGTGAAGGGGCGCCACCTACGGCCCGGCGCACGGTACGACCTCTCGCACGCCGGCGGCACGGGCACGGCGGTCCTGGCCATACAGCAGTGGCAGCGCGGCAGGTCGATCGCCGTCGAGCAGGTGGTGACGTCGGACGAGGGGACGACGCGGACGGCTGTGCGACTGCGCGCCCCCGACCGTCCGCGGCTGCTGGAGGCCGACATACGGGTGCGGGGCTCCCAACCGCTGCGGCGGGTGGCGGGGAAGGGCCAGGTGGATCTGGCCGCTTGGTGGACGGCTGCCGCGCTCACGCCCGGGACGCCGCCGACCGCGCACGCCCCGGCGACGGCACGGCTGAGCCACCCGCTGGGCCGCGCGCGGCTGCACCTGCGGCCGCGGCGCGCGCGGGACGGCCGGTGGGAGGTGGGCGTCACCGTCGCCGTGAACGGGCGCTGGCTGCTGCGGCCCCTGGCCGCCTTCGCCCTCATGGTGGCCGGGCGGCCGGTGCGACGGGAGTTCCGGTCCGCGGTGGAGCAGGCCGCGGGCGCATGGGATCAGGCGATCGGCGAACTGCTGGCACTCAGTCCGGACGAGCTGCGGGCCCGCCTGACAAGGCTCGCCACCGAACGAACCGAGCACGAGCCGCCCGCCCCTTGAGCGGGCCGTGCCGGTCAGCCGATCGAGATCCTGGAGCGCGACCATCTCAAGGAGGCGACGCGCTCGCTGCAGCGCCGCCGGCGCGAGGTGCTGGTGCCGCGCTGCCTCGCGGACACGACCGGGACGCAGGGCGCCGAAACCCTGGGCCTGTCCGTGGGCTCGGGCATGCGGTTCCCGCGGCATCGCGGCCCTGCGCGCGGCGATGGGACGCACACCGCCCAGCTGACCGGGAGGGCCGGAACAGGACGTCGGCGCTCACCGCGGACCCGCCGGCCGACGGGGCCCCGGCGGTTGCCGGGACCCCGTGAGCTGTGCGCAGAACGGTCAGAAGCCGGTGCCGTCCTGCCGTGCGACGGTGGCGGTGTCGTTGCCCCGGTCGGCGTCGGTGATGCCCGGGGGCAGGGAGGTGACCGTCGCGACCGCCGCCACGCGGTGCCAGGGCGCGTAGTGGCCGACGGTCCAGCGGTAGGTGACGGCTTCGCCGGGGGCCAGGCCCCTGGTGGTGATGATCTCCCACGGGGACACGGCGTTGTCGATGACAGGGGCGGGCACCGCGGTGGTGCCGTCCCCGCCGAGGACACCGACGGCGTGGACCTCGTTGCACATCCGGCTGGAATCGCCGTGCGCGCAGATGAAGGGGGGTACGGCGAGGTTGCGAACGGTGAAGAACACCCTGACGCCTGCCGGGATGGCGGTATCGCCGGTGTTCGTGATCCAGCCGCGCCCGGACCCCCCGAGGACGCTGTTCGGCTCTCCGGGCCGCGGCGAGTCCAGGGTCAGGGAGACGGCGACGTCGGGTCCCGCCGCGGCGGACGCCGGCCCGCCGGCGAGCAGGGTTCCCAGGACCGCGGTCGCTGAGGCCAGGGCGGCGATCCGGCTACGGTGCCGTGCCAGGCGCCTGGCGCCCGCCAGCGTGTGGTGTGCCATGGGCTTCCTCTTCTGTAGGGGTGTGCCGAGGGGGAGGATCCTGGCGCACCGGGACGACGTCACGAAGGGAGGGAATCGCGGATCGGGGGAACACGACCCGCACGGGTGACACCCGGCCTTGGCCACCTGGCGGATCGACCGCGGGCCGAGCCGCACCTGGGGGTGCGGCGCCGTGGTGCCCGCGTCCGGAAGCGACCGCCGGGGGCCCCACGCAGATCCGCTCGGCCAGAAACGTGTCCGGGACCGAGGGATTCCTGTCCCGGATCGTGGATGGCGGACGACCGGCGGCCAGCGAGACTCGAAGAGAGCCGCCAGGCGCCCGAACACGAACCGCAGCAGCCCGACGAGCAGGAGAGCGCAGATGCCCGAGACCGTCGCGGGAATCGAGATCCCCGACAGCGGCCTGGTCCGCGCCGCGACCGAGGTGACCCGGCAGGCGGCCGACGACCCCGCCGACGGGGACACGCTGTACCACCACTGCCGGCGCGTGTTCCTGTGGGGGATGCTGAAGTCCCGGGCACGGGGCATCGAGGTCGACCCCGAACTCGCCTACGTCGGCGGCATGTTCCACGATCTCGGTCTGACCCGCAGGTACCGCACCGGCGGGCAGCGCTTCGAGATCGACGGCGCGGACGCCGCCGAGGCGTTCCTGCGCGAACACGGCAGGAGCCGGGCCGACGCCCGCGACGTGTGGCTCGCCATCGCCCTGCACACCACCCCCGAGGTGCCGCTGCGCCTGGCCCCGGAGACCGCGGTGGTCACCCTCGGGGTCGAGACCGACGTCCTGGGCCTGGACCTGGACCAGATCAGCGACACCGACAAGCGCGCCGTCCTTCTGGCCCATCCGCGCCCCGATTTCAAGCGCCGGATCCTCCACGCCTTCTACGAGGGCATGGCCGAGCGGCCCGACACCACCTTCGGAACCATGAACGACGACGTCCTGGCCTACTTCGACCCGTCCTTCAAGCGGACGAACTTCGTCGACACCATCTTGCGCAACGCCTGGCCGGAGTAGGCCCGCCCCGGCCGCCCTGCCGTGGGCCCGCGAACCACGGGAGGCGACTGCCGGCCCGCGGATCCGCGGGAGAGAGCCAAGCCGACCTTCACCGCGCCCGTCGGGAGCGCAGCCGGGCGCGTGTCCCAGCCCGCTTCCCTCTCCCGGACCCGGAGCGCCCGGCCGGGTGCCCGAAGCCGCGGGGACGGGCGGAGGCGTCCCGGTGGTCGCTGCGGCTTCAACGCCGGCGGAAGAGCAGCAGCCGGAGGGTTTTGCGGGCGTCGCGGCGCCGGTCGGGGCGACGGGCGAGCAGGGAGGTCAGGGCGGCCGTGACGACGGCGGCGCCGTGCAGGGCGCCGGTGGCGATGGGCAGCAGGACGATCGCGTGCGGCAGCATGGGCGTGCCTTCCGGTACCGGGGTTGCGGTGTGCGGGTCGCGGGACACCCCGGTTCTCCGCCGTCCGGAGGGTTTCCGGCAACGCCCCCTGGCCGGCGGCGTCGCCATATAGCCTGGTGAGACCCGTAAAAGGGAGTTTCCTGAGGCTTTCGCAGGAGTGCGCATGACGGTGATGGGTCGTGAGGCGACGGCGTTACTGGTCCGGTTGCGCGAGCTGTACGAGTCGGCGGAACATCCGAAGCAGGATGCTCTGGTACGGCGGTTGAAGGCGATGGATGCGACCGTCAGCACCACGTCGGTCAACCAGTGGCTGCTCGGGAAGGCCCTCCCCTCCAACCCTTCGGTCTTCCTCGCCCTGGTCGCCCATCTGCGCGGCCTGGCGAAAGCACACGGGAACACCGACACGCCCGCTGACGGCTGGTGGGCGGAGCAACTGCGGCTGGCGCACGAGGAGCACGGCGCCCGGCGCGGCGGGAGACCCCGTACCCAGGCACCTTCGCCGCGCGGACCTCGGTGGAGCCTGCCGGACATCGCGCAGGACTTCACCGGACGCGGAGCCGACCTCGACACCGTGCTGGACGCCCTCTCTCCCGGCTCGTCGAAGGAGGGCGTCGTGGTGATCGCCGGCATGCCCGGTGTCGGCAAGACGGCCCTGGCGATCCGGGCGGCCCACCGCGCCTACGGCCGGGGCTGGTTCCACGGAGTGGTCTTCGTCGACCTGCACGGCTTCAGCCCAGCCCGGGAGCTGACGACGGGTGAGGCCGCCGCGGTGATCCTGCGCGAGCTGGGCCACAGCGTGCCGTCCGCACCGGAGAGGCGCATCAGCGGTCTGCACGAAGCGCTCGCCGGCGAAAGCCCTCTGCTCATCGTGCTGGACAACGCTGCCTCCGCCGGGCCGCTCCAGCAGCTGGTGCCGCGCCAGGGCGCCGGGCCGGTACGGCACCGGCTGCTGGTCACCTCACGCGACACGCTCCCCGCTTTTCCGGCCGGACGCCCGCTGACCGTGGAGCCGATGTCCGCCGAGGAGTCGGTGCTGCTGCTGGGGCGTGCCCTTCACGACGGCCGAGCGGCTGCGGAACCCGCCGCCGCCACCCGGCTCGCCGGCCTGTGCGGCTGCCTCCCGCTGGCGCTGCTGATCACCGCAGCCCAGCTGCGGGAGGACCCGTCGCAGTCGCTCGCCGCCCAGGCGGCGGGTCTGGAGGAGACCCACCGACGGCTCGGCCGCCTCAGCGTCGACGACACCGACGCGGAGAACCGCCCACTGGCCGTGCGCGCCGCCTTCGAGCTGTCGTTCACCCCGCTCGCCGAGGAGTACCAGCGCGCTTTCCGGTTGCTCGGCATCGCGCCCGGCCCGGACACCGGCGCGGAGCTGGCCTCGGTCGTACTCGGCCGGGACAACATCGACACCCAAGCACTGCTGCGGAACCTGACACGCCGGCACCTCGTACGGCGCCTGCGGCACGACCGCTGGGACATGCACGATCTGCTGCGCCTGTACGCCGTCGAGACCGCCGTGCCTCAGGAGCGGGACACCGCACACGCCCGGGTGCTCCGCCACTACCTCAAACGGGTACTCCCGACCTGCACCAAAGCGGTGTCCGGCCGGCCCGGGGAGCGCCGGGAAGCGCTGGCCTGGATGGACGCGGAGCACCGCTGCGTCACCGGCGCGCTGGTCGAGGCAGCCAGGCACGGCCAGGTCCGCGAAGCCCTGCGGCTGACCGAACACATGTCGTACTACTGGGAGCTGCGCTGGGAGGTCCAGGAGTGGATCACCGCGGCCCGGGCGGTGCTGGACGCGGGCCCCGGCACCGGCCGGGACGTGAGCTCGGCGTCCCGGGAGCTGGGAAGCGCCTACCGGGTGGCCCACCGCTACGACGAGGCGCGCCCCCACCTGGAACGCGCCCTGGACACCGCCCCGGACCAGGCCACCCGGGGGCTCGCACTGCACGGCCTCGGCCTCGTCGAACTCCGGCAGGGCCGTTACCAGCGGGCCGCCGCCCACCACCGCCAGGCCAAGAACATCCACTCCGCGCTCGGTGACGTCGCAAGCGCAGCCCTGGCCACCATCGCCCTCGGGGACGCGGAACGGATGTCCGGCGACCCCAAGGGCGCGGCCCGAACACTGTCCCAGGCGATCACGCTCCTGGAGAGCCTGTCGGGGAAGCCGTACAACGCCGCGCGGGGGATCCTGGAGACAGCGCACGGCAACCTGGCGCTCGCCCTGATGGGCTGGGACCCCTTCGCCTACGGGCTCTGCGCCGTCTACCACTTCTGCCGCGCCCTGCGCATCGCCGTGGAACTCGACGACCGGCCCGACCTGTTGCTGTGCCTGACCAACCTCGCCGCCCTCTATCTGGAGATGTGTCCGGCCTGCCTCGCCGGGGTGGCGGCCGAGTGCGCGGGCCGGGTGCTGGCCGACGCACGGCCGACCGACGACCCCCTCCTCATCGCCCGCGCGCAGCTGAACGCCGGCAGAGCCCAGGTGGCACTCGGCGACGAGGGCGGCGGCCGGGCGACGATGCTGCCGGCGTGGGAGGTGCTCGCGCCCGGCAGCGTCGCCGAGGACCCGGACATGGAGAAGTGGGTCCCCTCCAGCGCGGGCCTCCACGCCCCGCGATGCACCGGCCTTTCCGGCTCGATGCTCTGGACGAGGCCCCTGCACCGGTCGGTGCTCGCCGGCGACTTCACGGACCTGGAACAGACCACCTTCTACGGAGACTTCCGGACGGTTTCCTTCGGCCTTGGACCCCGCTCCCGCCCCGGTTCCTGAAACCGCGCCAGCCGCCGCGGTGCACGACGCGGGCCGGGCCCCGCCCACGCCGAGGCGAGCGTGACCGGCCGCCAGGCAGACTCGTGCCGTTCGGCCTTCGAGGACCGCCTGCGAAAGGCGCTGGGCTTCGTGGCGGCGGAACCCCGACGCGCCAGGGCCTGCCACCCACCGGTCAGCGAAGACGCGGGCGTCCGCCCTCGACCCCACCGGTCCGACGCAGGTCGACACCGCCGCCTCCTCGGAGCCGGAAGGCCTGCCTGGTGCGCCCGGTGCGGCAC
Organism: Streptomyces sp. NBC_00433; assembly: GCA_036015235.1. NCBI lineage: Bacteria > Bacillati > Actinomycetota > Actinomycetes > Kitasatosporales > Streptomycetaceae > Streptomyces > Streptomyces sp. NBC_00433. Next base: position 8,825,835 of record CP107926.1, read on the forward strand.
CGGCGGTCCTCCCGCGAATCCCTCGCGCTGCGAGGAGTCTCTTGTCCCCTCCACCGTTTTCCATCCAACGGACCACGGGTTCACGCCAACTGGCGGACCTGGCCGCGCGCGCCGCCGGCCGGCGCCGGCGCCGTCACCGTCCGGGCGCCCGGAGCACCTCTTCGCGCAGGTCAGATCGCATCGCACTGCGCGTGGGGCGCGGTGGTCCGGTGCACCCGGCGGTGTCACCGGCTCCCCGTCGCCGGTGATCGCAGCGGGACGCCGGCCCTACCGCTTCCAGGCCGTCCCACCAGCAAGGACACCCGTCTCAGGCACCGCGGGCAACAGGTTGTCGCGAAGCGTCGCGGTCACGTGACGTCGCCTGGAGGCTGTCGGGGAAGGTCCCTATGGTGGAAGGGGCGATGTCGCCGGGCGCCGGCCGGGCGCGGTGACACCGGCTGCCGTCCCCCCGCATGCGGAGTACGCGGTTCACGATATTGCGGAGCGATCCCATGGGAAATCGCCAGTTCGCGGAGATGCTGATGCGCGCGAGATTGCGCTCCGGCATCACCCAGCAGCAACTCGCCGACCTGTCCACGGTGAGTTCGCGTGCTATAAGGAACCTGGAGAAGGGCCATGTCAGCCATCCCCGTAGAGAGACCGTCCAACTGCTCGCCGAGGCGCTGCGGATAGAGGACGCCACTCTTCAGCGACTGCTGCAGAGCGCCGCCTACGAGGATGCCCAGAATTTTCGCACAGGATTCGGCCGGGGTGACCCGTGCGCACCGGACTTCGGCTTGCTGGAGGACAATCGAGATCCTTTCCGCCGCCGGGACGGGGGGATCTCCGCACCCGGCCGCGGGCATCTGCCCCCCGCTGCCGCCGGACCGTCCCCGACGCCGCCCCTGCCCGGACCGCAGTACGAGTACAAGGCCGTGCCGCTGCCCGAGGGCGCGGGACGCGCCCGGGTCACCGGCGTGCTCAACGAGGAGGGCCGCGCCGGCTGGCGACTGGCCGCCGTCGACGGGGACTCCGTATATCTGGAACGCCGTACGGATTGACGCCGTACGGATTGAGCGGTCCCGGATTGACGCCGTGCGGGCCGCGCTTTCATCCCCGCGCCGCCCGGTCCTGGCGGCCTGTTCGGAAGGCGCGCATTCCGTTTCGGTTCCCGGCCCCGCGGATTCCCCGGATGCCGGTCAGATTCCGGCGGAAGATGCCGGATCCGCTGCCGGATTCTCCTAGCATCGATCGGGCGGACTTCTTCTCCTGAAAGCCTCGGAGAGCCTTCGATAACCAGGGAGCCTGAGAATGTCAACGCCTGTGGTGACGACCGGCACGGAGCTTCCACCCGGACCGAGAGAACACCTCACCTCCGACAGCACCCGCCGCATCCTCCGCCTGCAGAACTCCTTCCTGTGGCACGCCCGGGACTTCCTTCGCGACGCAGGGTTCATGGAACTCCTGCCGCCCGTCATCGGCCCGGTCACGGACCCGGGCATCCGCGGCGCCAAGCAGGTCGACGTGGATTTCTACGGTCACCGCTACAAGCTGATGACGAGCGCCTTCGTCTACAAGCAGACCGCGCTGCTCGCGCACGACCGGATCTTCTACGTCGCTCCGAACGTGCGCATGGAGCCGCTGGAGACCTGCTCCACGCAGCGTCACCTGGCGGAGTTCCACCAACTGGACATCGAGATGGCGAACACCAGCCGTGAAGAGGCCATGGACCTGGCCGAGGGCGTCATCGTCAGCGCCACGCGCGCCCTGATCGCCGAGTCGGAGGGCGAACTGGTCGCCCTGGGGCGCGACATGGACGCCCTGCGGGCGATGGCGGCCGCCCCGTTCGAGCGGCTGCCCCACGCGGACGCGGTGGCCCGGCTCGTCGAGGGCGGCCACGCCCAGAGCGCCGCCGCCGAGATCGACTGGGAGGGCGAGCGCATCTTGTCCGAGGGCAGCGCCCGGCCGGTGTTCCTGACCGACTACCCCAAGGGCTCACGGGTCTTCCTGGAGCGCGAGGACAGCGAACGGCCCCGCATACTGCGCACGTTCGACCTGCTCATGCCCGAGGGGTACGGCGAGGTCATCAGCGGCGGCGAACGGGAGTCGGACTACCGGCGCCTGATCACCCGGATGCGCGAGACGGGGGAGAACCCCTCCAAGTACGGCTGGTATCTGGAGGAGGTGAAGAAGGGGATACCGCCGAGCGCCGGCTTCGGCCTGGGCATCCAGCGCTTCACGCGCTACCTGGTGGGTGCCGATTACGTGTGGCAGGCCACCGCCTTCCCCAAACTGCCCGGCGTCGTCTCGCCCTGACCAAGGAGATGCTGACATGCCCCATGTCGCGCCCCCGAACGGTTCCGCCGGGCACCTGCACGGCACCGGTACCGTCCTGCCCGAGTCCTGCTCCGCCGCCCCCTACGCTCCCGGCCCGAACGTCGGGAGCCCCTACGCGCCCGGTCTGTCCGTGCCGGGTCCGCGCACGCCGGGCCGCGAGCCGGGGGACCCCGGCGGCTCCCTGCCGGGCGCCGCGGTCCCCGCCACCGCACTGCTCGACACCGGCCCGAGCCGGCCGCCGCGCCCCGCCGGCCTCGCGCCGACCGTGACCGTGACCGCGGCCGCCGCCGCCCCCGTACCGTTGCCGCGCGGGGCGTGGCAGGCGCCGGCACTGTCCTGCGCACCGCCCCGGGTCCTGCTGCTCGACGGAGACCCCGTCTCCCGCCAGGTCTTCGGCTGCACCCTCGACGACGACGACCAGGTGAGCCTGGTCGCCACCGGCGACAGCCGGCAGCCGCTTGCCGACTGGCCGCTGCACCGGGCCGATCTGACGATCCTGGTCTCCGGCCCGCTGGAGAACCATGTCCTGAAGGCCCAGGACGTGGCGCGCCGCGGGGGCAGGTCGCTCCTGGTGGGCGTCGATTGGACCAAGCACCGGCTGGACGCCGCGCTGTCGTCGGGGGTGTCGGGCTGCCTGAGCAAGGACTGGGCGCTGTGCCACCTGCCGCAGGCGGCAGCCGCCGCCGCGACCGGACACGTCGTCCTCTCGCCCGACCTGGTCGGGCTGTGCGTCTCGATGCAGCCGGCGGACGCCGGGCGCGGCCTGGCACGCCGCCTGCGCTGCCTGACGTGCAGGGAGCGCGAGGTGCTCACTTTGCTGGCGGAGGGGATGTCCACGGGCGAGGTCGCGGGCACTCTCGTGGTCTCCCCGGCCACCGTCAAGAGCCACGTCTCCCACGCCCTGACCAAGCTGTGCGTACGCAACCGCCTTGAGGCCGTCCTGCTCATGCAGGCCGCCCTGGGCTGCGGTGTCCAGCACGGTGACTTCCACCCCGGAGGGATCTGAGGGCACCCCCCCTGCCCGGACACGTCCCGGTGGGCCGCGGCCGCGACCTGTCGCGCACCCTCGACGGTTCTAGGAGCGCCCCAGCTGCTGCGCCAGCCCCGCCACGGTCGGGCGGCGCAGCAGTGTCCGCAGGCGCACCTCCTGCCCGAAGTCCGCCTTGATCCGGCCCAGGAGCCGCAGCGCCAGCATGGAGTGGCCGCCCAGGTCGAAGAAGTCGTCCTCGACACCGACCCGTTCCACACCCAGGACGTCCGCGAACAGCGCGCACAGGCGCTCCTGCACAGGGCCGCCCGGGGCGTCGCGGGACCCGGTGGCGGCCGCGGCCGCGGCCGCGTATACGGGTGCGGGCAGGGCCCGGCGGTCCAGCTTGCCGTTCGCGGTGGTGGGGAACCGGTCCACCGTCACGTATGCCACCGGCCGCAGATGCTCGGGCAGCTCGGCCTGCGCCTGCGCGCGCAGCTCCCGTGCCGCGGGAGCCGCTCCCGGGCGGGGCAGCACGTAGGCGACGAGCCGCTGGTCGCCGGGGCCTTCGGCGCGTACCAGGACGCGGACGCCGGCCACGTCCGGGTGACGGGCGAGCGCCGCCTCCACCTCGGCGGGCTCGATGCGGAAGCCGCGCAGTTTCAGCTGGTCGTCCCGTCGCCCCAGGTACTCCACGGTTCCGTCGGCACGCCAGCGGGCCAGGTCTCCCGAGCGGTACATGCGGGACCCGGGCGGGCCGTAGGGGTCGGCCACGAACCGCTCGGCGGTCAGGCGGGCCGCGCCCAGGTAGCCGTGGGCCTCGCCCACTCCGCCGAGGTACACCTCGCCGGCCGTGCCCGGGGGCAGCACGCGCAGCCGGTCGTCCAGGACGTAGAAGTGCTTGTTGGCGACGGGGCCGCCCAGCGGTACGGATCCCTCGAGGCAGTCGCGCAGGGTGACGGGCCGCCACACGGCGACCATCATGCATTCGAGCGGCGAATAGGCGTTGACCAGCCGCAGTGCGGGGCGGCGGCGCAGCAGCCGCTCCAGGTGGCCCGGTGAGGCGGCCTCGCCGCCGGTCAGCAGCAGCCGGACGGTGTCGAAGGCCGAGGGGTGCTGGTCGATGAGGAAGTTGAGCAGGCTGGCGGAGAAGTGGGCCACCGTGACGCGGTGTTCGGACATGAGGCGCACCGCGACCTCCGGCTCGGGTGTCCCGCCGGGCTGCAGTACGCACGTGGCGCCCGCGAACAGCGCCGACAGCAGCTCGAAGGCGAACGCGTCCCAGGACATCGGGGAGCACTGGAGGACCACGTCCGACGGGGTCACGCGGGCGAACTCCTGCCCCACCAGGCTGCCGACGACCGCCCGGTGCGACGCCACCACCCCCTTGGGCGTGCCCTGCGAACCCGAGGTGAACAGCACACAGGCGGGGTCCTCGCCGCCGGCCGCCACTGCCGGGTCGGTGTCCGGCAGGCCGTGCAGGAGGGCCGGATCGTCGGTCCGGACGGTGTGCGGGCCGTCCGGGCCGCAGGCCGCGGCCGGCAGGGGGCGGTCGCTCACCACGACCCGGCAGCCGGTCGCCCGGATGCACTCGGCGGTTCGGGCGTCGGGGAACGCCGGGTCCAGCAGCACATGGCCCGCACCGGACTTGAGCGCGGCGAGCAGCGCGACGACCAGCTGCGGGCCGCGCTCCAGGCGCACGCCCACCCAGTCGCCCCTGCGGACGCCGAGTCCGGTCAGACGGTGCGCCAGCTGGTTGGCGCGCCGGTCCAGCTCGCCGTACGAGACGCGCTCGTCGCCGAAGACGAGCGCGGTGGCCTGCGGGTCGCGTGCCGCCCGGTCGGAGAACACGGTGTGCACGCAGGGCCTGTGGGGGAGCGGGAAGCGGACGCCGCGCCCCGCGGCCAGCATCCGGTCGCGCTGTTCGGGGCCGCACGGTGCCACGTCCGCGGGCCGGGTCGCCGGGTTCTCCGCGAAGGCCTCCAGGACGCGTGCCAGGTCGGCGGCCAGCGCATGGGCCAGCGGTTCGGGGACGCGGGACGCGTCGTGGTGCAGCCGTACCTCCAGGTGCTCGCGGGGCGTCACCACCACGGTCACGGGATAGTGGGCCGTCTCCGTGCAGCTGATGTCGCCGACCCGGATCCCGGCGAACTCCGCCGCAGCGGACAGGCCTTCGGGCTGCACCTCCACGGTCACCGTCGTGTCCAGCAGCGGTCCCGCGATTCCCGCGGCCCGGGCGGTGTCGCCCAGGCCCAGGTGGTCGTGCGGGTGCAGGGCCAGGCGGTGGGTGTGCACGTCGGCCAGCAGGCCGGCCAGGCTCGTGCCCGCGCCCGTCCGCACCCGGACCGGCACCGTGTTGACCAGCATGCCCACCATGTCCTGGACCCCGTGGAGTTCGGCCGGGCGGCCGCTGAGGACGGAGCCGAACACGACGTCCTCGCGCCCGGTCCGCCGCGCGAGCACCAACGCCCACGCGGCCTGCACCGCGGTGGTGAGCGTCACGCCCTGGCTCCGTGTCCGGGCGAGCAGAGCCGCTGTCCGGGGCGCGGGCAGTGTGTGGAGTGCCGTCGACCAGCGCGGTGCCGTGCCGCCGGAGCCCGGCGCCAGCAGCGTCGGGGTGGCGCCGGCCAGCTCCCGCCCCCAGGCCCGTTCCGCGGCGGCCCGGTCGCGGCCGGCGAGCCAGCTGAGGAAACGCCGGTAGGGCACCGCCGGCGCCAGGTCCTCCTCCGCGTACCCGGCGAAGATCTCGCGCAGCAGCACATGGGCGCTCCAGCCGTCCAGCACGCAGTGGTGCGCGGTGACCGCGAGGCGGTGCCGCCCGGCGTCCTCGGCCACCAGGTCGAACCGCAGGAGCGGGCCGCCGCGGACGGTGACGCCGGCGGTCCGCGCGGTCCGCAGCGCCGCGTCCCCGTCGCGGCCGGCCGCCACCGACCAGTGCGGCTCCGCGGCGTGCGGGACCACCTGCACCGGCTGTCCGTTGGCGCGGTAGTGGATGCGTGCCCGCAGGTTGGGGTGGCGCACCAGCACCCGGCGTACCGCCGCGCGCAGCCGCTCCGCGTCCAGGGGGCCGTCCAGCGGCACGGTGTACTGGGCGACGTACACGCCGTGCTGCCCGTCCTGCGCCAAGGTGTGGAACAGCAGGCCCTCCTGCAGCGCGGTGAGGGGGAGTATCTCGTCGATGACGGGGGCGGACATGGGCCTCCTCCACTTCGGGACGGTCGGGACGGTCGGGACGGTCGGGACAGCGGTCAGCCGCGCGGCAGTTGCGCCGCCAGGGACGCGTACTCCCCTGGGGCCAGATCGGGCAGCAGCTCCGGCTCCGCACCCGGGTCGTGCGCCGTGGCCTGGCAGGCGGCGGCGGAGGAGGCCAGTTCGGCCAGCGAGTCACCCCCGATGACATCGGCCACCGTGATCACGATGCCGCGGGCACGCGCCCGGTTCACCAGCCGCATGGCCGCCAGGCTGTCGCCGCCGAGACCGATGAAGGAGCGGTCCGGCGCCGCGTCCCCGGCGGCCAGGCGCAGCACCTCCTCGGCCGTCGCACACAGCCACGCCTCCAGCCCTCCCTCGACCGGCCGCGCCTGCGGTGCCCGACCGCCGGGCCGGGTCGCCGGGCCGGGCCGGGGCGGGGCGGGCAGCGCGGCCAGGTCGAGCTTGCCGTTGCCCGTCAGCGGAACCTGCTCGAGGACGGCCCACGCGGTGGGCACCATCGACTCCGGCAGCGAACCGCGCAGATGCTCGCCCAGCGCCTGCCCGCCGGGCACGGGCTCGCCGGGCGCGGGCACCACGAAGCAGGCCAGCCAGCGATCGCCGCCCGGCGGCCCGGCACACACCACCGCCGCCTGCGCGACGGCCGGATGAGCGGACAGCACCGCCTCGATCTCGCCGAGTTCGATGCGCTGGCCGCGCAGCTTCACCTGGCGGTCCGACCGGCCGGCGTACTCCAGCACACCGTCGTCCCGCCGCCGGGCCAGGTCCCCGGTGCGGTACAGCCGGGATCCGGGCGGTCCCAGGGGACTGGCCACGAACCGCTCCGCGGTCAGCCCCGGCCGGGCGAGGTAGCCCTCGGCCAGCTGCACGCCCGACAGGTACAACTCGCCTGTCACGCCGGGGGGCAGCGGGGCGAGCCGCCTGTCCAGGACGTGCGCGCCGGTGCCGCTCACCGGGACGCCGATCGGCACGCTGTCCGGGTCCGCGCCCGGACGGCAGTGCCAGGCGGTGGCGGCCACCGTCACCTCGGTCGGCCCGTACAGGTTGTGCAACTCGGCGTCCAGCATGCGCAGGCAGCGGTCGCGCAGGGACACCGGCAGCGCCTCGCCGATGCAGAGGATCCGCCGCAGCGAACGGCAGCGGTCGGTGACCTGCGCGTCCAGGAAGAGCCGCAGCATGGAGGGCACGAACTGCACGGTGGTCACGGCCCGGTGTGCGATGAGGTCGGCCAGCCCGTGCGGTTCCCGCTCCAGGCCCGGCGGCGCGACGACGACCGCGGCGCCGTGGAGCAGGGGCCACAGGTACTCGTAGGCGGACGCGTCGAAATTGACCGGCGTCTTGACCAGCACCCGGTCGTCGGCCTCCAGCGGCACCGCCTGCTGCATCCACCGCAGATGGCTGACGATGGCCTCGTGCCGCACCACGACGCCCTTGGGGCGCCCGGTCGACCCGGAGGTGTAGATGACGTAGGCGGGGTCCTGGGCGCGGGCCGGCCGTATCGGCTCCCCCCGGTCGTCGTCCCCGGAGGCGTGCGGCGCGGGCAGTGCGGTGAGTACCCGGTCCGGGGCCGCCTCGTCGAGGATCAGCGCGGCGCGGCGCGGCGGAGTGTTCGCGTCGAGCGGCAGGTAGGCCGCGCCGGCGCTCAGCACGCCCAGCAGGGCGACGACCAGGTCGGGGGAGCGGTCCATGCGGACCGCCACCACGCTGCCCGGCCCGATGCCGTCGCGGCGCAGCGCGCCGGCCACCTCCCGCGTCCGGCGGGCCAGCGTCGCGTAGTCGAGGGTGGTCCGGTCCGCGATCACGGCCGCGGCGTGCGGGGTGCGCTGCGCCTGGCCGGCGACGAGGTCGGCGAGGGTCGTCACCGGGCTCACCTCGCCGGGGAGGGTGCCGGCTCGCCCGCACGGGCCGCGACCACGGTGAAGTGGCGGTCCACGAACTCCAGGCACGCCGCCCGGTCGCGCCGTGTCAGCACCACCCGCCAGCCGTCCGGGACGGCGAGCTGCGCGGGCCACAGCGAGTAGCGCTCCTGGTCGTTGGCGAGCACCAGGTAGGGGGCCGAGTCATCCTCGAACGGATGCGTCATGGGATACCTCTTCCTTGTGTACGGTCGGCAGCGGACCGACGTCGTCCCTGTTCACCGTGGTCGTGTCGTACTTGCCGAGGGCGCTGATGAGCATGCGCACCTCCAGGTCGAGACAGGCCGCCAGGCGCAGCAGTCCCCGCTGCGGATCCTCGTCGGCGGCGACGAGGGCCGCCCGGCCCAGGCCCACCGCACGGGCTCCCAGGGCCAGACACTTCACCGCCCGCGTCCCCTCCCACACGCGCCCGCCCGCCAGCAGGCACCCGGGCCCCCGGCCGGCCGCGAGCAGGCAGTCGAACAGCGGCAGTCCCACGTGGTCGAGGAAAGCGCCGGGCGCCCAGCCGGTGCCTCCTTCGGCGCCGTCCACCGTGACGCTGTCCGCGCCGGCCTCCCAGGCCACGCGCGCGGCGGCGCCGACGTCCCGGCCGGGGTGGAGCTTCACCCACACCCGGGCGCGGGGGTAGTTGTTGCGCATCAGGTTGATCTGCTGGCGCAGGATCTCCTCGGTGTACGTGCCCGGACTGGAGGCGCGCAGCATCCGGCCGTCGCCGGGCATCGCCAGCAGCGCGTACTGCTCCTCGACCGCCGCTGCCGCGGCGGTGCCCAGCAGCGTCATCCCGCCCAGGCCCGGCTTCGCGCCCTGCCCGGTCTTCAGCTCGAAGGCCAGCCGGCCCTCCTCCAGGAACGGACGGGCCGCCGGATCGCTGTAGACCAGGTTCCACACCTCGGCGTCGGCGTCCTCGGTGCTCTGCTGCACCACGATCCCCCCGTGCCGCCCGTCGCTCTCCTGCCCGTATGCCTCGATCCGCGCCAGCAGCGCCTTCGCGGGCCGGCCGCCCAGGCGCCCGTAGCCGATGACCGGCACCACGTTCTCGCCGACGACCAGGGGGATCCCCAGCCGGCCCGCCTGCCTGCCCAGCGAGGTGCCCAGGTCGCCGCGGGCGGCCGCGGTCGACCCGAACGCCGAGACGTAGAAGGGGAGCCGGGAGGGGAAGCCGCCGATGACGGTCTCCAGGTCCACGTCCGACGGCATCGGCTCGCGCCCCAGGTCGATCAGCTTCTCCAGGCGCTGCTCCATGAACACCGGCGGAAGCAGCCGCAGCCGCTCCAGCGGGTCGTCGCCGCGCGCCGGCCCCGTCCAGCCGCTGCCGTAGAGCGTGCTGCCGTAGCCGTCCAGCGGGGGAAAGGCCGCCTCGATACCGGTGCGGGCGCGCTCGCGCACAGCGGCCTCCGGAAATCCTGGCGCGCGCAGCATGCCGTTCATCGGGGGCCTCCCGTAATGGAATGCGAGATCCCGTCGCATCGGGTGGCACCAACGTAGCCCGGGGGCGGGCGGCGCCCGGAGCATCCGGCCGCAACTTCCTCTGAAAGAGGCCCAGGTGTCTCCCGCGGTGGTCTTTCTCCCCTCCGGGTGGAAGGAGTTGCACGCGAGAATGATTGACCGGAACTCCGCATCCATGGGTCGATGAGGGCATCTGGAAGGCCGCGAAAGGGGCTACCGATGGAAGAACGTCGAGTTTCGATTTTCGACACCACTTTGAGGGACGGTGAGCAGGCGCCGCGCAATTCCATGACCCCGCAGCAGAAACTGGAACTCGCGCTGCGGATCGAAGCCCTCGGAGTGGATGTCGTCGAGGCCGGATTCCCCGCCTCCTCGCCCTCGGAGGCCGAAGCGACGCGCCTCATCTCCCGCAACCTCACACGCGCTTGGTTCACCACCTTCTGCCGCGCCGTGCGCGCCGACATCGACTGCGCCGTGGCCGCGGGCGGCACCCGCCGGCACGAGGTGCAGATCCTCGCCACCTCGAGCGAACTGCACCTGGAGCGGAAGCGCCGCATCTCCCGCAAGGAGTCGATCGACGAGATCACCGAATCCGTGCGGCACGCCCGCGGCTTGGGCGTGCCCCGCGTCTCGCTCGGCCTCGAAGACTCCTCGCGCGGCTCGGACAGCCTGCTGCGCGCCCAGATCGAGGCGGGCGCGGACGCGGGCATCACCTGCGTCGTGGCGGCCGACACCTCGGGCTGCATGACGCCGCAGGAGTACGGCGAGATGATCGGCAAGGTCCGCTCCTGGGCCCCGCCGCACGTGAGCGTGTTCACCCACTGCCACGAGGACTTCGGGCTCTCCACCGCCAACACCCTGGCCGGGCTGCAGGCCGGGGCCGACGGCGTGCAGACCACGCTCGGCGGCATCGGGGAGCGGGCCGGCAACGCGGCACTGGAGGAACTGGTCGCCATCCTGGCCTACAAGCACGCCTCGCTCGGCCTGTACACGGACATCGACACCAGCGCCATGTACGCCGCCTACACGGCGCTGCGCCGCGTCATCGGACTCGACCAGCCGCGCAACAAGGCGATCTTCGGCGCATACGCCTTCGGCAGCGCCGCCGGGATCCACCAGGCCGGGATCCTGCGGGACCCGTCCACCTACGAGTTCGTGGAGCCAGGGCGCTTCGGCCGGGAGCGCTCCATGCTCATCGCCCGCCACTCGGGCCGCGCGGTGCTGCGGCACCTGCTCGACACGATGGGCGTCGACCTCGGCGAGGACCAGGTGGAGGACCTGTACCGGCGGCACATCAGCGAGCGCACCGGGGGCGACTGCGAGGACATCTCCGTGCTGAGGCGGCGGCTCGCCGAGGAGTTGCTCACCGTCGGGGCGGGCCGCTGAGGCGGGCTCCGCCGCCTGCGGGAAGGGGCGGTGGGAAGCGGACGTGGCGGTCCGCTTCCCACCGCCCCCTCTGCCGCCCGACGGCGTCGGCCACCGCGGCGGTCAGTCGTCGATCAGGCCCCGCACCCCGTCCTTCCAGCGGTCGGCGTAGCGGTCGGCCGCCGCGCGGTCGCGGAAGGCGTACGTCTTCAGCAGCCAGCGCGTGGCCGCCCGTTCGGCGTCGAGGATCTCGATGCGGTCCCTGCTGTGCAGACCGTCCTGGTTGGCGAACAGCAGCAGGTCCCCGTCGCGCATCCGGTGGCGCTGCTTGTCGGCGACCACCAGTGCGTTCTTCAGCGCCAGCAGCGCGTCCTTGGCCACGCCCGGTGCCTCGGGGACCACCGACGTCGTCGTCTCCAGGTAGCGGATCGAGTGGTCGCCCTCCAGGATCGGGTGTGCGCCGGAAGAGCGCTGGCTGCTGTTGGTGTCGCGTGAGAAGACGTCGAAGGACGTCGTGAAGTACGGCCGGCGCAGGATCCGCTGGTCCTGTTCCGACAGGTTGCGCAGCAGTTCGCGGCAGCCGACGAACGTCGTGTAGATGACCTCGTCCTGCGGGCAGCGCATGCCGAGCAGGGCGATGTGGTCCGCACGCGCCCAGTGCGCGGTGCGGTCGTTGTGGAAGGGCAGCTCGCTGTCGCTGAATCCCGTCTTCATGCCGCTGTACTTGTTGATCGCGATGACGTCGGTGAAGAAGTCGCCGTTGTTCCGGCTGCCGTACGCCATCAGCGGGGTGCCGGTCAGCCGGGCGATCAGGGCGAGGAACGCCTCACCGACGAAGGTCGTCTTCTTGCGGTACTTGTCCGCCACCGGATCGTCGAGGTCGAGTTCGGGCACGTGCGGGTCGACGGGGCAGTTCCGTATCACGTGTGCTTCGCTGCGCCCGCTGTGCCGGTCCTGCCGGATACGCGTGCACACCTCCACCAGGAACGGCGGAGCGGCCACCTGTGCCACGCCGGCGACGAATTCCTCGTGGTTCCGGTACGGATTTCCCGGTACGGCCCCGAGCACGGCGAGGAGTTCGCCGTGCTGGGCCGGGGTGAGTACATGAATGGGTTCCATTCCCTCATCGTCCGCCGGTGTTCCGCGCGAATCATCGGTCGACCGGCCGAGCGGACTCCACCCGGGGGCGAGTGAGTTCATCACGGCTGTCGATTCCGGTGCGCGCCCGGGGTGTTTCGATGAGTCGCAGCAAGCGACCGGGTGCCTCCTGCGCCGGAGGCACCGGGCGGGAACGCGCCGGACGAAGAGATCACGGATGCGGAGGTATCCGCCGTGGCACCCCAGACACTGGCCGCGAAGGTGTGGCGCGAGCACGTCGTGCGCCGTACCGGGGCCGGCAACGACCTCCTCTACATCGACCTCCACCTGCTGCACGAGGTGAACACCCCGCAGGCCTTCGCCGGGCTGCGGGCCGCCGGCCGCACGGTGCGCAGGCCCGACCTGACCGTGGGCACCGAGGACCACACCACCCCCACGACCGCGGTCGACCGGGTCGACCCCGACGCCGCGCGGCGCCACCAGCGCCGCCTCATGGCACGCAACTGCGCGCAGTTCCGGATCCCGCTGCACCGGCTCGGCACCGCCTCGCAGGGCATCGTCCACGTCATCGGGCCCGAACTCGGCCTGGTGAGGCCCGGGATGACCGCCGTGTGCTGCGACTCGCACACCACCACCCTCGGCGCGTTCGGCGCCCTGGCCCTGGGGATCGGCACCAGCCAGGTGGAGCACGTCCTGGCCACCCAGACGCTGCCGCTGGCCCGGCCCCGGGACATGGCGGTGACCGTGACCGGCACCCTGCCCGCGGGCAGCACCGCCAAGGACCTCGCACTGGCGGTGGTCAACCGGGTGGGCACCGGCGGCGCCCAGGGCCACATCGTGGAGTTCCGCGGGCCCGGCGTGCGGGCGCTGTCCATGGAGGGCCGGATGACGCTGTGCAACATGGCCGTCGAGATGAGCGCCAGGGCCGGGCTCGTCGCCCCCGACGAGGTCACGCGCGACTACCTGGCGCACACCGTGCCGCGCGACGCCGGGCGCTACGACGGCCTGGCGCTGCACGGCGACGACGGCGCGGTCTTCGACCGCGAGATCGAGATCGACGGCACGCGCGTGCTGCCGCGGGTGTCGTGGGGCACCAACCCGGCGCAGAGCGTGCCGATGGACGGCCGGGTGCCCGACCCGTGCGACCTGTCCGACGAGGCCGAGGCCGCCGCCGCGCGCCGGGCACTGGACTACATGGGCCTCGCCCCGGGCACCGCCGTGCGGGACATCGCGGTCGACACCGTGTTCATCGGGTCCTGCACCAACAGCCGCATCGAGGACCTGCGGGCCGCCGCCGTCGTCCTTGAGGGCCGCAGGGTCCGGGTCGACACCGTCGTCGTACCCGGCTCGGCACGCGTGCGCGAGGCGGCCGTGGCCGAGGGCCTGGACCGGGTCTTCGCCCTGGCCGGGGCCGACTTCCGTGCGGCGCCGGGCTGTTCGATGTGTGTCGGCCTGGGCGAGGACCGCCTCGGCGCCGGGGTGAGGTCCGCCTCCACCACCAACCGCAACTTCGAGGGCCGCCAGGGCGCCGGATCGCGTACCCACCTGGTCTCGCCGGCCGTCGCCGCGGCCACGGCCGTGCGCGGCCGGATCGCGGCACCCGGCGACCTGTGAGGGCCGTGCCGCCCCCCGCCCACTGCCCCGCCCACTGCCCCGCCGCCGCAGACGACGATTGAGAGGAGACGCCCGTGACCGCGTCCGCGCCCCCTGCCCCCCGGTCCCCGGTCCCCGCGTCCGGCCCGTGCCCGCCCGCCACCGCCCACACCGGGACGGCGGTCCCTGTGCGCATCCGCGACGTGGACACCGACCAGATCATTCCCGCGCGGTTCTGCACGAACACCGAGCGGACCGGCTTCGCCCGGGGCCTGTTCGCCGACCGGCGGGCCGAACCCGGCTTCGCCCTGGACGACCCCCGCCACCGCGGCGCCACCGTCCTGGTCGCCGCCGAGAACTTCGGCACCGGCTCCTCGCGCGAGGCCGCCGTCTGGGCGCTCGCCGACCACGGGATCCGCGCCGTCCTCTCGCCCCGCTTCGGCGACATCTTCCGCGCCAACGCCTGGCTCAACGGCCTGTACGCCGTCACCGTGCCGCAGGGCTTCGTGGACGCCCTGTGGCACGCCCTCGACGAGGACCCGGCCACCGAGGTCCGCATCGACCTGGGCGACCTCACCGTCACCGCCGCCGGGCTCGTCCAGCCCTTCGCCCTCGACGCCGACACCCGGATCCGGCTGCTGCGCGGCCAGGACGCCATCGGCGCCACCCTGCACCACGAGAACGACGTCCGCGCGTACGAGGAGCGCCGGGCGCCCACCCCGACGACCGCGGTGTGCTTGCCCGCCGCCGGTCCCCGCGGCGCGCGGCGCCGCCGTCGCGCCCAGGAGGAGACCGTGTCACCCGAGGAAGCCGTGCACGCCATGTACCGCCGCATCGACGAGGGCGACTTCGCCGGCTTCGCCGAACTGTTCGACGAGAACGCCGTCTACCACCGGCCCGGCGGCCCGCCCCTGGCCGGCCGCGACGCCATCGAGTCGTACTACCGCGAGAAGCGCACCATCGCCGACGGCACCCACACCCTGGCCCGGGTGCTCCTCAGCGACGGCGCCGTCGCCGTCGACGGCACTTTCAGCGGCCACCTCGCCGACGGCCGCGAACAGGCCCACCGCTTCGCGGAGATCTTCGAGCTCGCCCCCGGGGGGCTGTTCACCCGCCGGGACTCCTTCCTGTTCGTCTGCGACTTCTGACCGCCACCGCCCGCGGCTGCCCCGTCACCGAGCACGTGAGGACACCCACATGACCGTCAGCACCGCCGCACCCGCCACCGTGAGGGGCGAGGCCGGCATCGAGAAGGCAGAGATCGGCGACTTCACACCGCACATGGTGACCCTGCTGTGGACCGAGGACAACGGCTGGACCGGGCCCGCGCTCGGCCCGCACCAGAACCTGTCGGTGTCCCCCGCGAGCGCCGTGCTGCACTACGGCCAGTCGATCATCGAGGGCCTCAAGGCGCACCGCCAGCCCGACGGCTCCTTCGCGATCTTCCGGCCCCGCGACCACGCCCGCCGCTTCCGCGGCTCCGCCCGCCGCCTGTCCATGCCGGAGCTGCCGGAGGACCTCTTCGTCGACGCCCTGGAGCAACTGGTCGAGGCCAACCGCGAGGCCGTGCCCGACCGGCCCGGACACAGCCTGTACCTGCGGCCTTTCATGTTCGCCTCGGAGGCCAACCTGGTGCCGCGCCCCGCCCGCGCCTACACCGTGGTCCTCATCTCCTTCCTCATGGGCAGCTACCTCGGCCAGGACGCCGACGCGGTGACCGCGTGGATCTGCCGCGACTACCCCCGCGCCTTCCCCGGCGGCACCGGAAGCGCCAAGACCCCCGGCAACTACGCCCCCACCATGCCCGCCCAGCTCGCCGCGGGGCGGGCCGGCGCCCAGCAGGTCGTCTGGCTGGACGCCAGGGAGAGCCGGTGGGTCGAGGAGATGGGCAGCGCCAACCTGTTCTTCGTACGCGGCCACGGCGCCGACCGCACCGTCGTCACCCCGCCGCTGAGCGGGACCTTCCTTCCCGGCATCACCCGCGACTCGGTCATCGCCGTCGCCACCGAGCTCGGCCACAGGGTCGTCCAGGAGCCCGTCGCGATCGACCGGTGGCGCGCCGGCTGCGAGTCGGGCCTGATCACCGAGACCTTCGGCTGCGGCACCGCCGCCGTCGTCACCGCCGTCGGCGGTGTCCGCGACGGCGGCGAGGAATGGCGCATCGGCGACGGCACCCCCGGGCCGGTCGCCCGGGGCATCCGCGAGCGCCTGCGCGCCCACCAGCACGGGCTGGTCCCCGACATCCACCGCTGGCGGCACCCGGTGGGGGAGGGACGGCGAGGATGACCACGACGACCGCACCGCTGCTGCCCGCACGCGTCGACGCCGGCCGGCTGCTGGCGAACCTGGAACGGCTGCGTGCCATCGGCGCCACCGGCCAGGGCGGCGTCACGCGCCGCGCGTTCAGCCGCGAGGACGTCAAAGGCCAGGAGCTCGTGGCCGGGCTCATGCGGGAGGCCGGCCTCGACGTGCACATCGACGCCGCCGCCAACCTGGTCGGCACCCGGCGCGGGCGCGACGGGACGGGGCGGCCCCTGGTCCTCGGCTCGCACCTGGACACCGTGCCCGGCGGCGGCGCCTACGACGGCGCCTACGGGGTGCTCGCGGCCGTCGAGGTCGCCCACACCCTGCACGAGCACGGCACAGTGCTGGACCGCCCGCTGTGCGTGATGGCGTTCAGCAACGAGGAGGGCACCACCGGCACCCCCGCCATGTTCGGCTCCCGCGCGGTCGCGGGCTGCCTGCGACCGGGCGAGCTGGACCTGGAGGTCGCCGGGCAGGACCGCTCGCTGGCCCAGGTCCTGGACGCGGCGGGGGGCGACAGCAGGCGCATCGCCGATGTGCGCCGGGACCCCGGCTCGGTGGCCGCCTACCTCGAACTGCACATCGAGCAGGGCCCGGTACTGGCCGGCTCCGGAACCGACATCGGGATCGTGGAGGGCATCTCAGGCCGCCTCACCGCCGAGGTCACCGTCCGGGGGCAGGCCAACCACGCGGGCACCACCCCCATGGCGGACCGCCACGACGCGCTCCTGGCCGCCGCCCGCCTGACCGTCGCCGTCCCCTCGCTGACCGGACCCGGCGGCGCCGTCCGCGTGGCCACCGTCGGCGACTGCCAGGTCTGGCCCGGGGCGTGGAACGTCGTCCCCGGCCGGGCCCGCCTGATCGTCGACCTGCGCGACATGTCCGAGGACAGCCTGCAGACCGGTCTCGACCGGCTGCGGGCCGAGGCGCGGGAGGTGGGGAGCACGACCGGCACCACCCTCGACGTCACCGAGGTCCAGCGGGTGAGCCCCACCCTGTGCGACCCGGACCGGCGGGCCGCCGTGCGCCGGGCGGCCGACGCCCTCGGCCTGTCCAGCGTCACCCTGCCCAGCGGCGCGGGCCACGACGCCCAGTGGATGGCACGTGTCGCCCCGACCGGAATGATCTTCGTGCCCAGCAAGGACGGCGCGAGCCACGCCCCCGACGAACACACCGCGCCCGCCGACCTCGTCCGCGGCGCGGGCGTGCTGCTCGGCTGCACCCTGCTGGAGGGAACCACGACATGACCACCGCCACCCGCGTGCCCGCCCTCCCCATCCAACGGGGCATGTGGCTCGCCTCCCAACTCGACCCGATCGGGTCGGAGTTCACCGTCTCCACCGCGACACGCCTCACCGGCCCGCTGGACCCCGCGGCACTGGACCAGGCACTGCGGGACGTGACCGACCGGCAGCCCCTGCTGCGGTCGCGGTTCGCCCGCTACGGCCGAAGCGGCCTGTCCCTGGTCGTCGACCCCGACCTGACGGCCACCCCGACACAGACCGACCTCGCCGGCCTGCCCACCGCCCAGGCCGAGACGACCGCCCGCGACCTCGTCGCCGAGACCGCACGCGTCCCCTTCGACCTGGAGCGGGGCCCCCTGCTGCGCGCCATGCTGCTGCGCCTGGCACCCGAGGACCACATCGTCGCACTCCACCTGCACCACGCCGTGTGCGACGGCGACTCCGTGCGGCTCCTGTACGACGCCTGGAGCCGCGCCTACGCGCGGCGCACGGCCGCGGGCGGCGCCCACGATCCCGTCCCCGCGGAGCGGGGCACGCACGACGACACCCCGGACTACCACCGGCACGCCGCCGTCACCGAGGCCGAACACGCCGAGGGCCTGGCCTACTGGAGCCGCCGCCTCGACGGCGTGACCCCGCCGGCCCTGCCGCTGACCGGACACCCCGGACGCACCGGCCGGGACGGCGCCGGCCACACCTTCCCGGTCCCCCCCGCCCTGCTGCGGCGCGTCGACGCCTTCGCCCGCCAAGCGGGCACCACCCGCTACACCGTGCTGCTGACAGCGTTCTCCGCGCTGCTGGGACGTCTGTGCCGCACCGAGGAGGTCACCGTCGGCACCACGGCCTCCACCCGGCTGGCCGAAGACTCCCAGCACGTGGTCGGCCCGCTGTTCAACACCCTCGCGCTGCGCACCGCCACCCCCGCCGGCACCGCCTTCCGGGACGCCGTCGACACGGCGACCGACACCGTCCTGG
Organism: Streptomyces sp. NBC_00433; assembly: GCA_036015235.1. Classification (NCBI taxonomy): domain Bacteria; kingdom Bacillati; phylum Actinomycetota; class Actinomycetes; order Kitasatosporales; family Streptomycetaceae; genus Streptomyces; species Streptomyces sp. NBC_00433. Next base: position 8,844,269 of record CP107926.1, read on the forward strand.
ACGCCTTCGAGCACGTGCGGGTGCCGTTCGAGGACGTCCTGGACACCGTGCGCACCGCCTCCTCCTCCGGGCTGCGCAACCCGCTGTTCAACGTCTTCTTCGAACTCGACCACGCTCCCGCGCCCGCCCTGCGCCTGCCGGGCTGCGCGGCGGCGCCCTTCCGCTTCCCCGACCACGCCCCCAAGACCGACCTCATGCTCGCCCTCAGGCCCGACGGCGACGGACTCACCGGCGAGTTCACCTACCGCACCACCGCCTGCGACGACACGGGCGTCCGCGCCCTCGCCGACGGGTTCACCGCCCTGCTCGACGCCGCACTCCACGCGCCCGGCACCGCGCTGGACGACCTGCCCGTCATGTCGCCGGCCCGCCGCGACGACGTCCTGCACGCCTTCGCCGACGGCGGCCGCACGGCCCCCGCCGACACCTGCGTGCACCGCCTCTTCGAACAGCAGGCGCGGTCCACCCCCGACGCCGTCGCGGTACGCGAACTGGGCGGCGACAGGCGGACGCTGAGCTACCAGGAGCTGAACGGGCGGGCCAACCGGCTGGCCCGCTACCTGCGCGCCCGGGGCGTGACCCCGCACGACCGGATCGCGCTGCTGCTGCACCGCTCACCGGATCTGGTGGTGGCCTGCCTTGCCGCGTGGAAGGCCGGAGCCGCCTACGTGCCCCTGGACGCGGCCTTCCCCGACCCCCGCCTGGAGTTCGTCACCCAGGACAGCGGGGCGCGCCTGGTCGTCACCGAGTCCGCCCTGGCCGGACGGGCCGCCGCCCTCGGCGTCGGCGTCGTCGTCCTCGACGAGGCAGCGGCCGCCGTCGCCGCCCACCCCGGCACCGACCTGCCCGACGGACCGGGCCCGGACGCGCTCGCCTACGTCATCCACACCTCCGGCTCCACCGGCAAGCCCAAGGGCGTCCTGGTGGAGCACCGCGGGCTCGCGAACTTCCTCAACTGGTGCGTGCGCCGCTACGCCGCCGAAGGCGACGGCGGGGCACCGCTGTTCTCGTCCATGGCCTTCGACATGGTGGTGCCCAACCTGTACACCCCGCTGCTCACCGGCCAGGCCGTCGCGCTCGCCCCCGACGGCCTGCCACCGGACCGCCTCGGCGAGGTGCTGGCCGCCGGAGCCCCCTACAGCTTCGTCAAACTCACCCCCGGCCACCTGGAACTGCTCACCGCCCAGCTCACCCCCGGCCAGGCCCGCGGCCTGGCCCGGCTGCTCGTCGTCGGAGCCGACGCCTTCCCGCCCGCGGCGCTGACCGCCTGGCGCGCGCTCGCCCCCGACCTGCCCCTGCTGAACGAGTACGGGCCGACCGAGGCGACCGTCGCCAACAGCGCGTACGAGATTCCGCCCCCCGCCGCCCCGGGCACGCGCGAGAGCGACGAGCCCGCCACCCTGCCCATCGGCAGGCCCATCCCCAACACCACCATGTACGTCCTCGACGACGACCGCCGGCCCGTGCCACCCGGCGTCACCGGCGAGATCCACATCGGCGGCACCTGCGTGGCCCGCGGCTACGCCAACCGGCCGCAGACCACCGCCGAACGGTTCGTCGACGACCCCTTCGGCCCGCCCGGCGCCCGCCTCTACCGCACCGGCGACCTGGGCCGCTGGCTGCCCGACGGACAGGCGCAGTTCCTCGGCAGGTCCGACCACCAGGTCAAGATCAACGGCTACCGCATCGAACCCGGCGAGGTCGAGGCCGCCCTGGCCGCCGTCCCCGGCGTACGCCAGGCCCTCGTAACCACCGCCGGCACCCCCTCAGGACCCCGGGCCCTGGTCGCCCACGTCGTACCCGACCCCGGCACCGCGTTCGACGCCGACGCCCTGCGCGCGGAACTCGCCCACACCCTGCCCGCACACCTGGTGCCCGCCCGGTTCCTGGAACTCGCCCGCGTCCCGCTCAACGCCAACGGCAAGGTCGACCGGTCCAGGCTCCCGCAGCCCACCTGGGGCACCAGCGGCCCCGCCGCGCCCCGCGGGGCGCGCACCCCCGCCGAGGAAGCGGTCAGCCGTGCCTGGGCCGAGGTCCTCGGCCTGGCCCCCGACGCCTTCGGACCCGACGACAACTTCTTCGGGCTCGGCGGCAACTCCCTGCTCGTCCTGACCGTCGTGGCCCGGCTGCGCGGCCTGCTCGGCGCCGACCTCACCTTCGCCCGCTTCCTGCAGGACCCCACCGTCGCCGGGGTCGCCGCCGCCGTCACCGACGGGGCACGCCCGGCCGGCGGCCACAGCCTGTCCCAGCTCGCCCCCGGCGGCGACGGCACACCCACCGTGTTCGTCCACCCGCTGGGCGGGACCGTCTTCTGCTACCGCCACCTCGTCGAGATGCTCAGCGGCCAGGCCCCCCTCTACGGGCTCACCCTCGGCGCCCTGCGCGGCGAGAGCCCCGACGGCGACGACCGGCTGGAGGACACCGCCGCCCGCTACGCCGCCGAGATCCGCGAAGCCGTGCCAGGACCGGTCAACGTCGTCGGCTGGTCGGCGGGCGGCGTCATCGCCTTCGAGACCGCCCGCCGGCTGCGCGCGCTGGGCGGCCAGGTCAGCCACCTGGTCCTCCTGGACCCCAGCCCGCCGCAGGAGAACACCCGCTGGCGCCAGTACGTACGCCAACTGCGGCGCATCCGCTCCCGGCTGGGCCTGGCCGGGGACGAGGAACGGGAGGAGGAGTTCCAGGCCGTGCTGCGCGGCGACCTGTTCCAGGCCATGGGCATCGACCCGTCCACCTGCCGCGACTACTCCCTCTTCCCCCAGGACGTGCTGTACATCTGGCAGCGCCAGCTGGAGACCCTCGGCGGCTACGAAGTCGGCTCCTACGAGGGCCCGATGACGGTCCTCACCTCACAGGAACGCGACGGGGACGACCAGATCCTGCTCGTCGCCAAGTGGCAGGAGCACGCCGGCGGACCCGTCAAGCACATCCAGGTGGGCGGCGACCACCTCGGCATGATGCGGCTGCCCGCCGCCGCCTCCTCGGCCGCGGCACTGCGGGAACTGATCACCGGGGACGGGGAGGGCACGGCATGACCGCGCACGCCGACGCCGAACAGACCATCGGCGAGTTCTACTCCGAGTTCCCCTACCCCTGGCACGCCACCCGGCTCACCGCACCCGACGACCCCGGCCTCCACCCGGCGCTCCTGGCCCAGGAACTGGGCGACTTCACCCACCGCCGGATGCCGCGCGACGCGCGGATCTGGGTACCGGGCTGCGGAGTCAACCAGGCACTCATCGTCGCCCTGCGCTTCCCCGGCGCCGAGGTCGTCGGCAGCGACGTCTCCACCGACTCCCTGAACCTGTGCCGAACCGCCCGCGACCAGCTCGGCACACCCAACCTGACCCTGCGCGAGGAGGGCATCAGCGAGGCCGGGTACCGCCAGGAGTTCGACTACGTCGTGTGCACCGGGGTCATCCACCACCACCCCGACCCCGGACTGCTCCTGGACCGCCTCGCCGCGGCACTCAAGCCCGCCGGCGTACTGGAACTGATGGTCTACAACACCTACCACAGGCGAGAGATCACCGCGTTCCAGGAGGCCATGCGGCTGCTCGGCCGCGAACAGGACCTGTGGTTCGCCCGCCGGGCCGCCGGCTCCCTCACCCGGGACAGCGAACTGACCCGCCGGCTGCGCGCGGACCTCGGCGAGCCGGAGGAGCAGTTCGCCGACAGCTGGCTCAACCCCTGCGAGCGCAACTTCACCGTCCGCAGCCTCCACGAGACGGCCCGCGCGGCCGGCCTCGCCCTGGAGGCGCCCTGCGCCAGCCCGCTGGCCACCGGACTCGACCTGTACGACTGGCGGGTACCCTGCGCGGACGGCCAACTGCTGCGCCGGAGCGAGGCACTGGACGACGTGACGCGCTGGCAGGTCACCCAGGCGCTCAGCGTCGACCGCAGCCCGCTGCTGTGGTTCTACCTGCGCCGCACGGACAACCCGCTCCCCGCCCTGCGCGAGGCCGACCGCGACGAGGCGTTCCTCGACGCCGTGTTCGCCCCGGTGACCGCGAGCGAGCGGGTGTGGGTGATGGGCCGCTCCGGTGGCTACCGGCCCCTGGACGCACCGCAGCCCCTGGTCACCGGCCCGCCGCCGGTCGCGCCATGGCTGGCGGCGGAGGCGGACGGCACGCGCCCGCTGCGCGAGCTGCTGGCCGCCCGCGGCGGCCCGCCGGCCCGCGACGAGCTCCGCGACCTGCGCATCCGCCTCACCACGCCCTCCTTCCCGCACCTCAGAGCGGTGACCCACCCCGGGTGAGGCGGACGGCCGTGCGGCCGGCGCGGGTGCGCGCCGGCCGGCCGCGGCGCGAGACGCTCCCGGCGGGCTCTCAGGCGGGCACCATCGGCTCAGCGGACGCCGGGCGGGGCAGGCCCAGCAGGTCCAGGGCCGCGTCCGCACCGTCCGCGGCCCGGACGATGGACCGCTCCCGGGCCGTGAAGAACCCTTCCTCCTCCATCCGGTCGAGCATCGATATCAGCGGCTGAAAGAATTCCCCCACATTGACAAGCACGACCGGCTTCCGGTGATAACCCAGCTGGTTCCAGGTCGCCACCTCCATCAATTCGTCCAGGGTGCCGAATCCACCGGGCAACACCAGGAAAGCATCCGAGAGCCGGTACATCAGTGCCTTGCGCTCGTGCATGCTGGACACCACGAAGACCTCGCCGCAGGCCTCGACGGCCCGCTCCCGCTCGTGCAGGGCGTGCGGGATCACCCCGGTCACCCTCGCACCGGCCCGGTACGCGGCCTGCGACACGGCGCCCATGACACCCGAGCCGCCCGCCCCGTACACCAGGTCGGCGCCCCGCCGCCCGAGCGCGTCGCCGAGCGCGGCGGCGGCCTCCACATAGAGCGGGGTCCGCCCGCCGCGCGATCCGCACAGCACGCCGACACGGCGCGCACCCGAGGGTGAGAAAGCCATATCGAAACCCTTTCCTCTTCGTCTTCCAGGGGTCCTTTCCGGCAGGCTAGCCAATCCACGCGGACATCTCGGCGGAGCGGAACGGATTTCCACCGCGGGAGGAAGAGCGGGGAGCGGCGGGGGAGGAGCCGACACGCCGACCCCGCACGGGGCGCCCGCCCGAACCCCTCGGACCCCGACACATGAAACACATATTTCACAACCCGCCTCCCCCTCCGCGGAAGGAAACGCACCTCCACGCAGGCCTCCGGGAAACGGCCTGCTCAAGCACCCCGTGCCGCGCGGCACGCTTGCGGAGCCGAGGACACCGGCGCACTATTGAAAGATGTCTTTCATACCGCAGGCGGACCCCGGAACCGGACCCGGCCGGGTATCGATCACCGACGTGCGCGTCCTGGGCGCCTTCGCCCACCCCCTGCGCCTGCGCCTGCTCCACCACCTGATGCGGACGGGACCGGCCACCGCGAGCCGGTGCGCCGAGGCGACGGGCGACTCCGCCTCCAACTGCAGCTACCACCTGCGCCTCCTCCACCGGTACGGACTCGTGGAGCGGGCCGAGGCCGAACAGGGCGCGGACGCACGCGACCGGCCCTGGCGCGCCGTGGCCACCGGCTTCGACTTCCTGCCGGACGGCGACGGGCCCGAGGCGCTCGCCGCCCACTCCGCGGTCATCGGCGCCGAACTGGGCGAACTCACCCGCCTGGCCAGGTCCTTCCTCGCGAGCTTCGGCTCCCTGGACGAACCCTGGCAGCGAGCAGCGGTGTTCGACACCTACGCGCTCACGCTCACCCCGGACGAACTGGTCCACCTCGTCTCGGTCATCGACCTGCTCGTGCGGCCGTACATCGTCACCAACCGCGAGCAGGCCCCGCCCCAGGCATCCGAGATCAGCTTCAGCCTCCAGGCCTTCCACCGCCCCGAGGAGCCCAGGTGAGCGCGACACCCCGCAGGCACAAGCCCCCCGACCGCACCGGGACCGCCCGCAACTCCCCGATACGCCACCCGCGCTTCCGGGCACTGTGGGCGGCCGGGCTCATCGACGACACGATCGACTGGATGCTCGTCACCGCCATCCCGATCTTCGTCTACCGCATGACCGGCTCGGCGGGGACGACCTCCCTGGCCTTCCTGATCGAACTCACCCCCGGCATCCTGGTCGGCTCCCTCGCCGGAGTCGCCGCCGACCGCTACGACCGCAAAAACCTGCTCCTCGGCTGCACCCTGCTCCACGCGGCCCTGGTCGCCCTGCTGCTCCTCGTCTCCCCCGGCCACCTGCTCTGGCTCGTCTACACCGTGATCGCCGGCCGCGCCGTCTGCGCGCAGTTCGTCCTCACCTCCAAGAACGCCCTGCTGCCGGACCTGGTCGACCCCGGACAGAGCGTGGCGGCCAGCAACCTCGTCGTCCTCAACTCCAACCTCGGGCGGCTGGGCGGCAGCCTGCTGGGCGGCATCATGGTCGCCGGAGGGCTCCGGCCGGTCGCCGCGGCCTCGGTCGCCGGCCTGCTCCTGGCAGCCGCGGTCGTCAGCCGCATCCGCCGGCCCGAGACCACCCCCGCCACCGCACCCGCGCGGCCGGCACCGCCCGACCCCTCCACCGCGACCCGCCGACCGGGCACCTCACGCCTGCGCCAGGTCGCCCGGCACTGGCGGGAGGGCGTCGCGGTCATCCTGGACGACCGCCGGCTGCGCTTCTCCTTCCTGTCCGCGATCCTCTGCGCCATCGGCCAGGGCCTGTTCGTGGTCCTGTTCGTCGTCTTCGTCGCCAAGACGCTGCACGGCAGCGACGCCCAGATCGGCGTGCTGCGCAGCGTCCAGGGCATCGGCGGCATCACGGGCGGCCTGGCACTGGGCGTCCTGGGCACCCGCGTCCACCCCAAACCGCTCATCACCTGGGGCGCCCTCAGCTTCTCCGTCCTCGCCCTGCTGATCTGGAACGCACCCACCACCACCGCGTTCGGCGTCTACATCGGCCTGTTCGCCGTGGTCGGCCTGCCCGGAGGCATCTACTACGCCGGCATCCTGGGCATGGTCCAGCAACGCGTCCCACCCGGACACCTCGGCCGCGCACTCGGCTCCTTCTACACCGCCTTCAACGGCGCCCAGGCCATCGGCATGGCCCTCGCGGGCCTCCTGGCCGACCGCCTGGGCCCCGTCCCCCTGCTCAACGCCCAAGCCCTCCTCTACCTGGCAGCCGGCCTCACCACCCTGCTGGTCCTGGGCACCCGCAACACCCCCGAAGACCGCACAGCGCACACCCCACCCCCCCAATCCCCACCCCCCGCCACCGACTCGGCACCCGCCACCACCCCCCGCTGACGGCGCGCCCCTGCCCTCCTGGGATCCGACGGCTCCCGCCGGAGCAGCACAAGCGGTGCACTGCCGGCAACGCGCACGCGACGGAGGGGGACGTGGCATCGCCCGTAGGAGGCGGGCAGGATCGATCCGGGCCCGTAGGAGGCGGGCAGGACCGATCCGGCCCGGCCCGCTCGCGCGGGGGCGTCGGCGCTGGTGGCGCCTGCGCCGGCGGGCGGAAGCGGAAGGGGGCGTGGCCGGGGCGCGGTACGCGCGGCCGGGCCGGGCCTGGCCGCCGGATTGGCCGGCGGTCCGGTTCCGCCACCCGGAGCAATGCCCGCACCGTTCACAACGGGCACCTCCCGCGTCGATGAGAACGGGGACACCGCGCCGTCCGGGGGTGCGCGGCCCGTGCCGCGCGCCCGCCGCGTCGGCTGTGGGAATCCGCATGCGGTCGCCCGGGGCACAGTGGTAGACATCCGGCGTGCGAAACACTCTGGACTTCCCCGACCTGCTGCGACTCATCGACGAACGGTCGGCCGCCTTCCGCGCCGCGGTCGCCGCCGCCCCGAGCCTGGATGTGCGGGTGCCGACCTGTCCCGAGTGGACGCTGTTCGATCTGGTGCAGCACCTGGGCGAGGGGCGCCGCGCCTGGGCCGCGACCATCGCCGCGGGACCTGACGCCGCGGCCAAGTCCGCCCCGCGGGGCGACGCGTCCGCGCCTCGGGAACGCCAGGCCCTGCCGGCCTGGTTGACCGCATCGACGCAGGAACTGCTGGACGCGCTGCGGGAGGCCGGCCCGGACCGCGGTTGCTGGACGTGGTGGGGCAGGTCGCAGTCGCCGCGGACCTGCGGCGCCGTCGCCCGGCACCAGCTCCAGGAGATCGCGGTGCACACCTACGACGCCCAGCTCACCGTGGGCGCCCCGCAGCCGCTGCCGGACGAGGTGGCACTCGACGGTGTCGAGGAGTTCCTGTCGACCATCTGCACGACGACGGTCGCCTGGCCGCACGAGCCCGCCCGTGTCGATTACCACGCCGCCGAGGGCCGCTCCTGGCGCAACCGGCTCTCCGGCGACGGCGCGCGGCTCGACCGCCTGCCCGGATCCGGCACCGGGCCCACCGCCGGCGAGGAGCCGGACGCGGCCGACGCCTCCGCCCGAGGCACGGCCAATGAGCTGGTCCTCGGCTTCTACGGCCGTATTCCGCTCAACTCCCTGAAGCTGGAGGGCAACGAGCGTATCTTCGACCAGCTGGTGGCCTGGGACCCGGAGCAGTAGTCCGCACCGCCACCGCCCCCACAGCACGACCCCCCCGTGCCCCGCCCGCCCACGCGGCCGGGGGGCACTGCTCGCTGCTGCTGGCGGGGACAGGGGCGGCCGGTGGGCGCAGGAGGCGCTGTACTGCCTTCAGTTTCCCCAGCCTCGCCGCGTACGAGGAGTACCGCACCCTGTTCGGCCGCGACCCCGACTTCATCGAAGCCGACCGCATCAGGGACGACAGCGGCTGTGTCCTGCGCTACGAACGCACTTTCATGCGCCCCCTGCTCCCCGAGGCCCCTGACCGCCGCGCGCATCAGAGGCAGCCGCTGCGCCGGTAGCCGGCGCTGCCCCTGCGGTCCCGTCGCTCAGGGGCAGGAGCTGACGCCCAGTCCTGAGCGACCGGCGCGACGTGAGGAACTGCATCGCCGGACCGGTGCGTCGGCGCCGCTTCTTCTGCGGGCCCAACTGCGCGCGAGCGCCTACCGGCTGCGCCGCCGGCGCGAGCGGGCCCACACGCTGGTGACGATCCTGGTCGACAGACGCCCCGGCGGGGGAGTTCCCGCGCACCACCACCGGCCGCCAGGACCGGCTGCCGGCCTGGCAGAGGTTCGTACCGGTGGCGATGAGGCGCACGGCCACCGGTTCGGTCCGCAGAGGTGCGTTGCCCCCCTTTTCCGACGCCGCCGGGCAGGAGAACCCGGCGCGCCTCACCCCCGCTCGTGTGTTCTGCTTTCTGCTTTCTGCTGCTTCTGCGCGGATGTCGGCCGACAGATGGCTTCTCCTTTGCACTCCCATGCGTTGTCATGAGCATGTTGGTCAGGTGCTCCACCCTCCCGAGAGGAGCTCATCAGCGTGAGAAGCCCGAAAACCGCAGCAGCGATCTTCGCCGCCGGCGCGGCCCTGGTCCTGGGCGGCGGCCTCGGCACCGCCGCCGCGAGTTCTCCGGACGCCGCGGGCCTCGGCCCGGCGGCGGTCGGCGTCTGCAGTTCGACCGCGGTGTCCGGTCAGTCGGTCCGGGGCGCCCTGTCCCAGGACGAGGTGCACCGGCTGCTCTCCCCCCTGACGTCGCAGCACCGCGCGCAGTACGGGATCCCCGACAAGGGCCCGCTCGGCGCCGGAGCCGGCGGCGCCGCCGTCCGGCCGCTGGTCAGCATCCACCCGGCGCAGGGCACCGCCTTCAAGTCGGCGTCCGGCTCGGACGGCTCCTGCGCCACGCAGTCGGTCTCCACCCAGCTCACTGTCAGGAACAGCGCCACCACCATCTACACCCCGACCATGTACCCGCCCGGCGGCTCCTGCGTCGAACTGGTCACGGTCTACACGCCGACTGTCCGCTCCGTATCCGCCTGGGACTGGTGCCGGAGCGTCAACTTCGCGGCCTCGGTGCCCATCAACAGCTCTTTCCTGAGCACCTACACGAACGGCAGCGGTGCCTACACCGGACGGGTCGTCAAGACCCCGGCCTCCGGCAACACCTGGACCGCGGCGCTCTACAACTACGCGGCCGGCCGGTGGGACACCCTCTTCACGCAGTCCGGGACCAACCAGTCCGGGCGCACCGACGGCTGGGACATCGAGGAGCTGTACTCCTCGGTCGGCACATCCGGACGAGCGTACTCCTGCGACGACATGGCCGGCCTGACCTTCGAGTCCAGCAACATCGCGGTACGCAAGAACGGCACCTGGTCCACCGCGACCTCCGCGAACTCCGACACTCACTACGACCAGCCGAACAGCGCCTTCTACTGCCCGACCCGCAGCTATCAGATGATCAGCACCTACGACCACTGGAAAGCCGTGGGCTGACCGCTCCCCGCTCCCGGTGCGCCCCGAAACCCGGGGCCCACCGGGAGGCCGGCCGTCCTCTCCCGGCGGGCAACTGCCGGCGGCCCCGGCTTCGGGGCCGGAGCCGGGCAGCCGGACCGCTGACGCGGGCGAAAGGCGCGGGTCGGACGCAAGCCCGGTGCCGTACATCCTCGTTGCCGTCTCGGCTGAACCTCTCCACCGGCTCGGGCGTGGACTCGGGGTCGTCCAAGCTCACGGTCGGCCTGGCTTCTCCCGCGACGACCGAGCGCCACGCAGCCAGGACCCGCACGCCCCGAGTCTCTTGTGACCGCCTCGGCAACGGTCGGAGCGAGCAGGGCGTCACGGTCTGCGTCGGCCCCGGCCGCCCTGCGACTGGTGGCAGGCGTCGACGTCGCGGCCTGCCGGCGGGTCGACGGCGGCAGCGGGCTGCTGCCCGCCGGCGGGGGCGAGGGAGGCCGGCAGGTGGAGCTTCTCGGCGGCGTCGCTGTCCTGGTCCGGGTAGTAGAGCACGAGCAGCAGGTCTCCGACGGCGAGCTTCTCGCGGTTGAGGCGCGGTTCGCCCACGACCGGATGGTTGACGGTGCTGGTGCAGCCGAGCGCTTTGATGTCGTGCCGTGCCCACAGGGTGCGGAAGCGGTTGCTGGCCAGGGACAGCTCGCCGACGAGTTCGACCGACCGGTTCCCGGCCCGGCCACCGATGGCTACCCCCGGCAACGGACGATCGATTGTCGGCTTCGTCCAAGGCGTCGGCGCCGGAGGCGCCACCGCGGCGCGTCGTCCGCGCTGATCGACTTCGCGCCGGAGAACCCCGGTCGTGGCGAGTTCGCCGGCACGTCCATCCCCGGCTTCGCGCTGGGCGCCGAGCGCGTCCTACCTCGCGCCGGGCCCGAAACCCACCGCCACCCTCGGGTGCCGGAACCAGCCGATGACCGGGAGGTGCGTTGACATGGCTAACGCCACTAGCTTATGGTTAATGCAGTTAGCCAATCCAGTGGAGGAAGTCATGACCGAGCACCTGACCATCGGCGACAACACCATCGCCTACGACCTGATCGGTGAGGGCCCTCTCGTCGTTCTGGCACACGGCCTGGGCGACAGCCGGCACTCCTACCGTTTCGTCGCTCCGGCCCTGGCCGCGGCCGGCTACCGGGTTGCGAACGTCGACGTGCGTGGCTGCGGCGACTCCAGCCTCGGCTGGGACGGTTACAGCCGCTCCGACATCGCCGGCGACCTGGTCGCCCTGGTGCGCCTCCTCGGCGGCCCGGCCGTCATCATCGGCCAGTCGATGAGCGGCGGAGCCGCGACCATCGCGGCCGCCACCGCGCCCGACCTGATCGCCGGCGTCATCGAACTGGCACCGTTCACCCGCAAACAGCTGAACGACCTCGGCGGACTAATGCGGGTGAAGCGCTACCGGTCCGGTGCCACCCGGATGGCGCGGGTCGCCCTGCTGGGAAGCCTGCCGGCCTGGAAGAAGTACCTCGACCTGGCGTACCCGGCCAAGCCCGCCGACTGGGACGGCGAACTGGCCCGCATCGAGGCCAAGATGAGCGAGCCCGGCCGGATGAAGGCTCTGCAGGCCATGTGCCAGTCCGCCGCCGACGCCGGCGCGCAGTTGCCCAACGTCGCCTGCCCGGTCCTGGTGATCGAGGGCAGCGCCGACCCCGACTGGGCCGACCCGCGCGCCGAGGGCGAGCGGATCATCGCCGACCTGCCCCAGGGCCTCGGCGAACTGGCGGTCATCGAGGGCGCCGGCCACTACATGCACGCCCAGACACCCGAGAAGGTCGTCGCGCTGGCCCTGCCCTTCCTGGCCAGGACGCTGACCCTTGCCTAGGGCCGGACTGTCCCCGGCGTCGATCACCGAGGCCGGCGCCACGCTGGTCGACGAGATCGGGTTCGCCCAGCTCAGCATGGGCCTGGTCGCCGAACGGCTCGGGGTCAAGACCCCCTCGCTCTACAAGCACATCACCGGTCAGGCCGACCTCGCCCACCGGATCGCCGTCCTGGCCGCGACCGAACTCGGCGACGCCATCCGCGACGCGACACAGGGCCGCGCCGGCGGCGACGCCCTCGCCGCCGCCGCGCAGGCCATGCGCGCATATGTGCGAGAACATCCCGGCCGGTACACGGCAGTCAACAGCGCACGCCCGGACGGGCCCGACGACCCGTTCGTCCCCGCCGGCAACCGGGCGCTCAGCTCCCTCTCGGCCGTGCTGCGCGGATACCACCTGGACCCCGCCCAGGAGGTCCACGCCCTGCGGATGCTGCGCAGCATGCTGCACGGGTTCTCGACCCTCGAAGTCGCAGGCGGCTTCCAGTACGACACAGACGCCGACGACAGCTTCACCTGGATGATCACCTTCATCGACCAGGGACTCCAGGCCACCACGCCAACCCCCGGGCCCGCAGCGCCCACCCGCTGACGAACGACAGGCGGCCACTCCTGTGATCGACAAGAATCCGTCCCGGAACGACTATGCCCGAGGGGCACTGCGATTCCTCACCGAACTCATCGCGTGGGTGGGCGCTCCCTGGGCCCTGTGGCCGCACTCGACAGCCCTGGCGATAGGCGCCGTGGCGATACTGATCGGGCTGCCCGCGCTCTTCAGCACGCCGGGCGACAGGCCCGGCGGCGGCACACCCGTACCGGTGCCCGGTATCGTGACGATCCTCCTGGTGCTGATGCAGCTCGCAGCCGCCACAGCGGCAACGTGGGCGCTCTGGCCCTGGTGGGCCGCCACCGCGGCGACCGTGCTGTGCCTGACCGTGACAGTCACCGAACAACCGCGCTGGCGCCGGCTGCTCAGCGCGCCGGGCAGCCCCACCGGAGCGCGACCTGGAAGGTCGTCATGACCGACTCCCCGTCCGCAGCCGCACCGTCGACCTGGGGCCGTAGGGCGGACAGCCGCGCTTCTCGGTGCAGTCAGCCAGGACCGGCGTAAGGTCCGGCACATCGTCGACCAGGGCGACGAACCGGGCCAGGTGGTCCTGGGGCAGCCGGTCGTCCGGCGACGGGGGATCAGCAGAACCTGGGCGGGTCGAACCGGTACCGGGGGAGGGGAGGGCCCGAGCGATCCGTCATGCGTGAGGCGGGCTTCGCCGGGCAGAGTTCGTGAGCCGTTCGGCGAGAGCTTCGACGAGGCCGCGGAGCTCATCTGGGCGTTCGACGATGAAGGGCCGGTCCAGCGAGGCGAGGACAGCCGGCAGCCAGTCGAGCCGTTCCACCCGGAGTCCGACGCGGGACCAGCGCACGGCCTGCGGATCTGCGCCGCTCGGGGAAGGGAGTTCCTCCACGATCGCGATGCCGGCGGGAAGCCGGGTGTGGATCTGCTCGGCCGTCCCCTGGATCCGCAGGGCCACCTCATGCCGGTACGGAGCTGTGGCGAGCCCGGTCAGTACGCGCTCCGCCGGGTCGAGTCCGGCGGGCGGTTCGAACGAGCCGGGTAGGGTCCTCACCCCGGCGATGCGATCCAGCCGAAACGTCCGGTCCTCGCCGGCCGTGAGATCCGCAGCCGTGACGTACCACCGGCCCGAGTGGGCGACGACCCCGTGCGGGTGAAGTGTGCGTTCGCTGCGCCGGCCGTCGGCGGCTGTGTACCGGATCGAGATCGGCCGGTGATGGTCGACCGCGTCGGCGATCGCGAGCAGGACCGTGGATTCGGGGGCGACCGCCCCGCCGGGCCGATCCGTGAAGGCAAGGGAGCCGAGCACGGCGTCGAGTCTGCGGCTCAGCCGCTCGGGCAGCACTCGTCGGATCTTGGCCGCCGCCGTCTCACTCGCCGTGTCCGTGGCCAAGCCGGCTCGCCGACCCGCGACCAGGCCGAGCAGCACGGCGAGCGCTTCGTCGTCGCTCAGCATGAGCGGAGGCATGCGGTAACCGGGGGCGAGGCGGTAGCCGCCGTAGCGGCCGCGCACCGACTCGACGGGCACATCGAGGTCGACGAGGTGACCGGCGTATCGCCGCACGGTGCGCTCATCGACGTCGAGCCGATCGGCGAGTTCGGTCACGGTCCGGATGCCGCCCGACTGCAGGAGTTCCAGCAGGGCGAGCACGCGGGCAACGGGGCGAGGCATGCCCCGAAGTCTCCCGCATATACCGGGCGGGTTCCGCCCGGTATTCGTCGTAGCTTGCGATCAGAAGCACCGACGGACCAGGAGAAGACCATGGACTTTGCCTCTATCCGCATCATCACGGGCGACGTCGCCCGCCTCGTCAACTTCTACGAGTGCGCCACCGGAGTATCTGCCGACTGGTCCAACGAGGACTTCGCGGAGCTCAGGACCACCTCGGCCACCCTCGCGATCGGCAGCACCCGCACCGTCCCCCTGTTCGCGCCCGGCTCCGCCCGCCCGGCCGACAACCACAGTGTCATCCTCGAATTCCTCGTCGACGACGTGGACGGCGTGCACAAGAACCTGACCGGCTTCGTGGAGGACTTCGTCAACGAACCCACCACGATGCCCTGGGGCAACCGTTCGCTCCTGTTCCGCGACCCCGACGGCAACCTCGTCAACTTCTTCACCCCCCTCACCCCGGCTGCCATCGAGAAGTTCGCTCGCTGAGCGACAACACCGCCGCCCGGCCTGCATGGTTACGGTCCGGCAAGGATGGCGTCCGCACCCGGGACGAGCGGGCACCGGGTGACGTGAGCGGGGACGGAGTCTGACAGTGGGCGATCGTGGTACGGAGTTCGCGCGGGTGCCGGGGAGCCGGCCGGCGGTCGGCCACTTCCTGCGGTTGCGTCGGGACCCGCTGGGCTTCCTGGACTCGCTGCCGGAGTACGGGGACCTGGTGCAGGTGCGGCTCGGCCCCTGGCGGGCGTTCGTGGCCTGCCACCCGGACGTGGCCCACGAGGTGCTGACCGACTTCCGGCGCTTCGACCGCACCGGCCCCGTCTACGACAAAGTGCGCCAGGCCATGGGCGCGGGTCTCGCGACCGCCAAATACCACGATCACCGCCGGCAGCGACTGGTGATGCAACCGGCCTTCCGGCACGAGCACCTGCGCGGCTACGTCGAGGTGATGCGCGACCAGGTGACCGCGGCCACCTCCGACTGGCGGGACAGCCAGGTACTCGACCTCACCGAGGCCATGTTCGACCTCACCACCAGGGTGGCACTCGCCACGCTGTTCTCGTCCCGACTGGACGGACAGCAGGCGCGAGAACTGCGGAACGCCTTCGACGTCTTCCTCAGCGGCCTCACCTCCCGGGCGGCACTGCCCGGCATCGGCCGGTTGCCGACGCCGGGCAACCGCCGCTACGCACGGGCCCTCGCACACTGGCAGGCCCAGGTGCGCCGGCTCATCGCGGGCTACGGCGAGCCGGGCACCGGACAGGACGACCTGATGTCGCGGCTGCTGGCAGCCCGGGACGAGGAGGGCCGCGCACTGTCGCACCAAGAGCTCTCCGACCAGGTCGCCGTGCTGCTGCTGGCCGGCGGGGAGACGACGTCGTCGGCTGTGGTGTGGGCCGTCCACCTGCTGTCGGGCCGCCCGGACGTCCTCGCCGCGGTACGGGCCGAGGCGGACGAGGTGCTCGCCGGGCGGGCGGCGGGCTTCGCGGACCTGCCACGACTGAAGCTGATCGGCCGGGTCGTGAAGGAGACCCTGCGGCTCTACCCGCCGGGCTGGCTGACACTGCGGACCGCCACACGCGACACCACACTGGGCGGCCACCGACTGGCGGCAGGCAGCATGGTGCTGGTCAGCCCCTACCTCCTGCACCGCCGGGAGGAATTCCACCACGATGCCGCCCACTTCGAACCGGACCGCTGGCTCGCAGGCACACCGCCCACGCGCGGCGCCTACCTGCCCTTCGGCGCGGGCGCCACCAAATGCATCGGGGAGGAATTCGGTCAGGCGGAGGCGACCGTGATCCTGGCGTCCCTGCTGGGCCGGTGGGAGCTGACGCCGATCGGAGGGCCGGTCACATGCTCGGCCCGGCTTGTCCTCTCGCCGGCGTCATTCCCGGTGCGGCTCATCGCACGGTCTGCCACCGGCTGAGCGGACAGGACCCAGCCCCGACGACTGCGCCCACCACCAGTGCCCCGGGCGGCCCGGGTACCGCCTTGCAGCCCGACCCCGGACCGCCGGCAGCGGGCCCGACGGGAAGAACCGGTCCGCGGCCACTCCCCATCACCGCTCGCCCCAGCCGCCGGTTTGCCGAATCCGCCCAGGGGCACGCGGCCACCATGACCGACGAGACGACCGAAATACCCGCCGAAGAACACCTGCTCCTCAGTGCCGACACCAACGGCGATGGAAGACCCGACGTCTGGATGAGCGACACCACCGGCGACGGCAAGGCCGACCTGTACCAGTTCGACACCACCGGAGACGGCACCGTGGACGTCACCATCGTCGAGGACACCAGTCACGGCGAAGCCGAGCGCACCGTCATAGAGGGCGACGGAGGCCACCCCCTCCCGGCTTGACCGCCCCTGCCCGCCTCCCCCTCTTCCGGTTGCCGGGGCAGAGTGCGGCTCGTGAACTCGGCACAGGGTCACGCTGTCGGTGCCGCCGTGAGGTTGCTCCGCCTTTGACGGAGCAACAGGCGGTGCATCCCCAGGATGCGGGCACGGTCCGGCCGATCGCTGCGAGGCCGAAGGCCTGGCGCAGCAGGGGGGCTTCCGGCCGCACCGTCCCCCGCAAGGCGTAGCGGACCTCCGCGAGCACCCGCCGGCTGTGCTGGGTCCACTGGGACATCCGCCCCAGGCAGGCCCGCAGCGCCTGCAGCACCGCGCAGTCGGTCCCCGCCGTCGCGCACGCCGCGGCCCGTATCCCGCTCGATCCGCTTCCGCGTGGGAGGACCACAACGCGTCGCTGTCCGGGTTCGGGTTCAGCGCCACCGGCGCGAGGATCATCCGCTCGCCGAGGTCGGAGGCGCTGCCCGGGGTGACGGGCATGGCGACCAGGGCGGGACCGGCGTCGAAGCCGCGGTGGCCGCGCACAGGTCCAGGGGACGGCCGTCACCGGCGACACCGAACACCGACCGACCGTGCCCGACAACGGTGATGATCTGGACCCGTACGCCGTCGGAGCGGCCCGGACCCGCGCGGCGCGGCAACCATTCGCAAGAGTGGGATACGGCGATCTGCTGTGGCGGCCGAGCGGTGTGTATGCGGCGTCGGATGGTGGATATTGTTGAGGGATTCCAGCTGGTTCCCCTATGTCACGGAGTGAAACAGCCTCACCCCTGGAATACCTCAATGTCTGTCGTGTGGTGACCAAGCCGCTGCTGCTTTCTGGCCGGCATGCGGTTGAGCGGCTGCCGTAGGCGCGGCCGGCTCTGTTCACGAGACGTGAACAGAGCCGGCCCGCAACGCTTCCTCCATCTCGGACCGCGCCTGCTGCTCGGCAGCGCGGGAAGCGGCGACTACGCCGCGGCTTCTTTGCCTGACGATGTCGAGCGTGAGGCGGCGGGGTCTGTCGCGGGCCCAGCCGGTGAGCGGGCCGGTGCAGCCGCCGTCTGCCCAGACCAGGCGGATCGTGCGGTGTGCGGCCCGCGGTCGTTCCAGGAGTGGCGCGGCGGCCGCCGGTGTTCGCCGCGGTGGCCGCGACGACCGGCAACAGGCCGAGGCGGTCCGTGACCATGCCGCTTGCGGCCCGGGACCTTCTTCCCGCCGTCGTAGCCCCGGGTGGCGGCCGGCACCCGGGGATGCTGCCCTCGCGGACCGGGAGTCGATGATCCCGGCGGTCGGCTCGGCGGGCCCGTCGGCCGTCCATCAGCCGCTCCGCTGGATTCCTCACCCCTGATGGTACCTGTCAGGTACCATCAGGGGTATGCCAGCTTTGAACATCACCTTCACCGACGAGGAGCTCGAGGCGGTGCGCGCCGCGGCCGCCGCCGAGGGCAAGAGCCTCAAGCAGTACCTCCACGACCTCGCGCTGCGCGAGCAGCAGCGGGCCCTCTTCGTCCGCTACGCCGCGCACTTCGGCGACCGGCACCGGCGGGAGTTCGACGAGGCCTTCCCCGACGAGGTCCCGCCGGCCGCCGCCCGCCGGAGCGAAGCTGCCTGATGCCGCCGGTGCTCCACATCGACGTGCCCTGGCTGCTGGACGTCCAGGAGCAGGCGCTGCCCGAGGACGTGACGGTGGCCGACTACTCCGCGCTGGTCGCGGCCGTCGCGCGCCACAAGACGAAGATCCCCCGGCATGACGCCTCCACCCCCGACCCGGCCTGGCGGGCAGCCGCGCTCCTGCACACCCTGGTACGCCTGGAGCCCCTGCCGTACCGCAACTCCCTGTACGCCTGCCAGGTCGCCGCCGCCTACATGCACGCCTCCGGCGAAGGCATCGACCCCCCCTACGGCGCCCTGGTGGACCTGGTCCGCGACATCCAGTCCCGAAAAGCCGACCTCTTCGCCGCCGCCGACCGCATCCGCACCTGGCGGATCTGACCCACCCACCGCCCGCTGGTAAATCTGCTAGCGATCACTGGGTGAGTAGCGCGCTGACTTGGGGATCCGGTGGACGTTCCAGGATTTTTGCTGTGATCTGGTGTGCCTCTGCGCCGGGGTTCTTGTGAAGCTTCGGAAGCCGGAGAGGCTCTGAGGCGCAAGTTCAGTGATCGTCTCGGAATGCAGTGATCGGCATGGGATTTTCTTGTACCTGCATAGTTGAGGTGGGTCAGTTGGGGCTGGTGCAGGGTCGGATGACACCTTGACCTGTCACCCGCCCCTGCACCAGCCCCATGCTGTCGGGTGGGGTTGTCGCGGAGAGGCCCGGAAGCGGTGACCTGGTGATCACGGGTGGCTTGTTCCTGGTGGGGCAGGGAGGTGTAGCCGCCGTCGACCAGGTGCTCGGCGGGCAGCAGTCCGCGACGCGCGAGGCGGGTGTGGATGCCGGGCAGGACCTTGCTGTCGTGCGTGGTGGCTGCCGTGGTGGCCACGTCCGTGATCACGTTGGGGCTGTCGGGGGCACACGTCTCGGTCAGATGAGCCGAGAAGCCCTTCCAGGTGATGATGTGTCGGTGGCGGGCTTAGTGGGCCGAGATGTCGTAGGGCGAGACGATCGCCCGGGCCCGCCTTCGCGCTCGGCGGTGCGCCAGCGCAGGCGGCTCGCAGCGTCGTGGTGGTAGTTCTGCAGCATGATCTGGCGCAGGGCCTGGACGCAGGGGCCGAACGCCCGATTCGCTCACACCGCTCACACCGCCTACACCGCCACTTGGCACCCGCCGCTGACGGCTCGCGCAGACCGCTTCGAGCCGGTGGAGGGCGCTGTGCCGCAGCTGAGCGTCCACGCCCGGGCGGGTGGCCACCAGCATCCGCCTCAAGGCACTCCTGCGGGCCTCCAGGGCCCCGGCCGGACCCGTCCAACCGGCCCGCGCCGCACGCGGGGGAAGCCGTCGCCGACCGACCAGGCGACCGCCGCGGCGCCGTACGAGCGGCTGCAGTTCGCCGACCCGCCGCCGACGGCCAGGAGGCCCAGGAGGACCAGGAGCAGCAGCTGGCGCTGAGCCCGGAGCGGCTGGCCCGGCTCGAGGAACTGCAACGCCGGATCGACGGGATCGCCCGCGAGACACCGAAGCCCAAGCCGAGCGAGCACCGCGGCGAGACCGCGGCACCGCCGCGCCGACCGGACTACCGGCGGCACTTCTGAGGCCGTCACCTCACGCGGCGCTGCAGCGCGGGCCCACGCGGCCAAGCAGACGACGGTACGCCCTGACCTGAAAACGGAATAAGACCGTTCTGTCGTCTACGGGCGGCTTCGTCAATGAGTGCAGGGGCTGGCGTAGGTCGTGGGTATATTTCGACGTTCGAATATGTTCGTCCTGTTGGGTTGTTATGTTCCCGGCGGTGGGTGCGGCTGCGCTGCCGCACGCTGTGCGTTCGGGGCTGAGCCGGATGTTGCGCCCACTGTCGAGATGTCATCCGTTGAGCGAGCACGCGGGGTTCTGTGTGCCCGCGTGCGGAGGGGCGTTGCGTATGTGGCTTTCCAGGAGAACCCGCGGCAGGCGAGCGTGGGGCAGTACGGCCCTGGTCATGGTGGTGGCGCTGGGGTTAGGCGCCGGTTCGGTGGGCGCGGCCGCGGCCGCGCCGCAAAGGTCGAGCGTGGCGGCGCAGGCGCTGCAGGCCCCGATGGTCGACTCGGTGCAGCCGTTCGCCTCCGGCACGGTGCATGTGACCGTGACCGCGGGCGACACCGCACAGGAAGCGGTCGCCCGCGTCGACGTCCACGCCTACGCGCTGGACGACAACGGTGATCCCACCGGGGCGCCGGTGGCCAGCGGGCACGTGCTCAACCCGGACCCGGCCAACCCGCCGGTGGTCAAGGTCGCGGGCCTGACCAACGACGTCAACTACGCCTTCGAGGCCACCGAGACCACCGCCGGCGGGGCGCTGTCGGGCGTCTCGACGCCGTTCGTCGGCGGCCCGCAGACCCCGAAGCCGCCGCTGGCACCGACGCTGGCCACCGTCCTGGGACGGGACACCAAGCTGCTGGTCGTGTGGAACCCGGCCAACCCCAACGGCTCGCCGGTGACCTCCTACACGGTCACCGCGACACCCAACGGCCCCGGTACCAGCGTGACCGCGAACGTGGACGGCACCGCGATCCACACCACCTTGACCGGGCTGGTCAACGGCAAGTACTACTCCGTGGCGGTCACCGCCACCAACGCGGCCGGCACCTCGCCGGCCGGCAAGTCCGACAGCCAGACCGTCGGTGCCGAGGCGAACGGCACGGTCGCCGCCCGCCCCGCGTACACCTCCAGCGCCCCGCAGGACGTCTCCGCCGGACCGCCCCCGCCCGGCGCCGACGGCAGCCAGCCCGCCCCCAACTCCCTCCAGGTCAGCTGGGATCCGCCGCTGGACGACGGCGGCCACACCATCACCGCCTACACCGTGGACGCGGCCGCACCCGGCCAGCCGCCGATCGTGGCGACCGTGCCTGCCACCACCACCAGCACGACGCTGACCGGCCTGGCCCCGGACGTCGAGTACAAGATCACCGTCACCGGCACCCAGCACAACGGGCAGCTCAGTGCCACCAGCACCCCGGTGACCGCGGCACCCCACCCGATCCTGGCTCCGGGAACGGTGGTCCTGTCCGACGCGTCCGTCGCGGCCATCACCCAGGTGACCGACACCACCGTGGTCTTCACCGATCCGCCCGCCCAGGTCACCGCACTGGCGGTGAAGAACATCATCGCCGTCGGCGGGAGCACCAACCCGCTGGCCCACTCCGGCCTGCTGCGCGTCGTGGACAAGATCAGCGTCTCGGGCGGCACGGTCACCCTCACCACCAGCCAGGCCGCACTGCAACAAGCCTTCCGGTCGCTGGACTTCACCGCCCACGGCAACCAGGCGACCTCCGGCGCCCAGGGCTACCAGATCCAGATGCTCAACCCGAACTTCCAGGCATCGGTGGCGCCGCAGGTGGCGATCCCCATCGCCAACAAGACCTTCACCCTGGACCTGGCCGAGAAGCTCGCGAACGACCCCAAGGGCAAGGAGCGGCTGGGCAACCCCAAGGTCACCGCCAAACTGACCGCCGCACTGAGCCTGACCACCAACTGGGAGGCCAACGCCAGCTTCCAGGACGACCCGAACGGCTCGTGGTACTCCACCAAGACCTTCACCTACGACTTCTCCGCCACCGCGACCGCGAAGGCGTCGATCAAAGGCGAGCTGGGCATCGTCTACAAGCACGAGACGCAGCGCGAGGAGCTGCTGAGGCTCAAGCCGGCCGGTACCGGCTGTGTGATCGTCTACGCGATCGCGTTCTGCCCCTCGCTGACGATCTACACCCAGACCTCGATCGACGGCTCGATCACGTTCACCTTCGACGCCACCTACGAGCGGACCATGGGCGGCAAGGTCCACCGCGACAGCAGCGGGAACACGCACAAGACCGACCTGACCAAGGACGCGGTCACCACGTTCAACTACGACCTGAACGCCGCGGCGAAGGTCACCTTCGCGTTCCCCGTGTCGCTCAAGATCCTCATCTACGACGTCGCCGGGCCCGAGCTGGAGGTCACACCCTCCATCGACATCGCGGCGGACACCGCAGCCAACCCGTGGCTGAAGGTGACCGCGCCACTGAAAGTCTCGGTGTTCTTCCTCCTGGACTTCAAACTCACCACGTTCTCCTTCGGCGGCGTCGTCTACAACACGACGTTCCCGCTCTACCAGTCCGCCGGGGCGTTCCCGATCCCGTCCCTGTCCAGCGCTCCCGCGGCCGCCGCCGAGAGCCCGCGCACCGCGGCCAAGTCCGCCGGCTCGACGGTGGTCGCGGCCGCCGCGGCAGCCGCCAGGCAGTACGCCGTCACCTGGCCGGCGACCTGCGACCCCGCGCAGGGCGTCGTCTGGTCGATGGCGGCCGGCTCGCTGGGCACGGTGAGCCAGAGCGGCCTTTACACCCCGCCCGCCAACCCCGGAAGCAACTTCACCGACCTGATCAACGCCACCACCGCCGGCACGGCCGGCTGCCCCTCCGTCGTCACCCAGGCCGCCTACCACCACGGGGCGAGCCTGCCCGCCGCCCCGCACTCCGCGGCGATCAGCGCGGACGGCTCCACCGTGACCTGGACCGCTCCCGCCGACGGCGGCAGCCCCATCCAGGAGTACCTGGTCACCGTCGTGAACAACCCCGGCGACCCGGCCGGCTCCGAGACCGTCCTGGGTACCGCGCCCGGCACCGCCACCTCGCTGGCGATCCCCGCCGACCGCATCCCGCAGATCGAGGCCGGACACGCCAGCGTCCAGGTCACCGCGGTCAACAGCCGCGGCCAGGGCCCCGCCTCCGCCCTTTCACCGCCGGCTCCCGCCACCAACCCGCTGCCCGTCCTGACCACCTCGACGGCGACCGCGGGCGGCGGCAGCATCACCGTGACACCCGACGTCTACAACCTCGGTGGCAGCGATGCCACCAACGTCTCCTACCGGCTCACCTACCCGGCCGTCTTCACCAACCCCACCGCCCCCTCCTCGTGCACGGTCAACACCGCGAGCCGCACCCTCACCTGCGACACGGGAGCCATCCCCGCCGGCACCGACAAGATCACCCCGCTGATCTCCTTCACGGTGGGCGCCATGACACCCGGCACGAGCCACCCCCTCACCCTCACCCGCACCGCCGCCAGCCCCTACCCCAGCGACCCCAACAACGGCGTCGACACGCTCACCTGCAAAGCCGACACCGCACTGAAGGTCACCTGCTCCTGACACTCCTCCGCACCAGCCGGCCGAACCCGCCGGAGACGGACACCTAGCAACACGCTGGGAGCGACCAACAAGCCGGCCCCACCGCCGCACGGCGGTGGGGCCGGTGGGGCCGGTGGCAAGGGAACACAGCTCAGCGTGATGCGACCCTTGTCTCCAGGTCGCTACGGCACGACTCCTTAGGCCATGTCGCTGCGCCTACGGGCGATATGCATCCCAGGCGATATCCCGTTGTCCGGATCGGGAGCCGCCTCCGCCGCCAGCGAGCCGCCCCCGCAGCGGTCCCCGCCGCTGTCCACCCGCGGGGACCGCCCCGGGGCGGGGAGGACGCCGTGCCGCAGTCGAGCGTTCACGACCGGGCGGTGCCACCGGCATCAGCCTGCAGGCCCTTGTGCGGGCCTCCAGGACCCCGGCCGGACTCGTCCAAACCGGCCCGTGCGGCGCGCGTCGGTAAGCCGTCGCCGACGGACCAGGCGAGCGCCGCGGTGCTGTGCGAGCAGTTGCAGTTCGCCGATCCGGCCGGGCGGACGACGACGGCCAGGAGGACCAGGAGCGGCAGTTGGTGCTCTCCCCGGAGCGGCTGGCCTGGCTCGAGGAACTGCAACGCGGATCGGCGGGCTCACCCGCGAGACACCGAAGCCCAAGCCGGGCATGCGCCGCAGCGAGACCGCTACCCCGCCGCCCCAACCCGGCTACAGGCGGCCCGGCTGAGGCCGGCGCCTCACGCGGCGGTGCGCAGGGGCCGGTCGGGGCGGCACAGCGGGCAGGGGGCTGCGTCGTCGCGTGTCAGGACGGCGCGGGCCTGCTCGGTGCTGGCGGGCCGGGCGAGGTCGCGGGCCGCGTGGCATTCGCCGCGGTGCACGATGCGGGCCGGCCCGCGCTCGGGCCCGGAGTACACCTTCTCTTCGACTTTCCAGGCCGGGGTGGTGCCGGGCCGCTCGGTGGGCACCTGGTCGTAGGGCTGGCCGTCGACCGGCTCGCACAGGGCGGCCGGTGCGCGGAAGTCGACCGGGGCGGGCAGGACCAGGAGCCGGCCCCGGTCGCTGCCCTGGCTGGGCAGGTGGATCTGCAGGTCGTACCACCAGCCGTCGGGTTCCCTGCGCCGGGATTTCACCACGGCGTACAGGTGCTGCCCGTCCGGGAGGGTGACGTCGACCAGCGGCCCGTCGCCCTGCGGCAGCGCGGCCGGCTGCCTTTCGCCGTGCTCCTGGTCCCGGTCGTCGCTCACCTCTCCAACCTAGTTCGATTCTCCGTTCGATTCCATGTGTGGAACGCTCCCCGCCGCCGCACCCGGGCCGCGTTCCACGGACATCACTACCGCAGGTCACAGCCGTGGAACGGTGGAGCGGCGACCCGGATCAGCAGGTGGGCAACCCGGGCGGCTACCCACCTGCTGGTCCCGTGGAACGCCACGCAAGGGCGGGTAACTCCATATAACGGTGGGGAACGGGGCAATCGCGGCGTCATGGAACTCCGCCGACCGTGCGGGCGGGCTACCGGCGGGCGTTCGCCGCCGGCCGCCGCGGCCGCGGTGGCGGGTGGGGGCGTGGTGGCGGGTGGGGGCGTGGGTCGGCCGGGGACGGCTGGCCCACACCTCGGGTGCTACGGGGTGAAGTTGGCGTCGATGACCTGGTAGAAGGCGTGGCCGGTGTCGGCGACCTCCCACACGCCGAGGATGACGTGGTATCCGGAGCGGTGCGGCAGCGTGATCGTGTGCGGCTTGTCGAGGTTCGGGTCGTTCTCAGCGGGGGGCATCTCGTGGTGGGGGATGTCGCCGTAGGGCTTGTGCGTCGCGAACGGCTCGCTTTCGAACTGCGCGCGGCTCAGGGGGGCGTTGGGGTCCCAGCCTTCCCTGGTGATGAAGTAGTTGAAGCGGCGCGTCCTGTGCTTCATTTTGAAGTTCCACTGGAAGGGGGCGTCGGCGCCCGACTGCAGGTCGACCTTCGGCCAGTCCCTGACCTCGTCGAGCGCGACGGCCGCCGGTTCGCTGCCGCTGCTGGCGATCCGGCCGTCCGGGGGTACCGGCTTGGGACCGCTGGGGTTGTCCGTCGGCACGTCCGGGTCGGACAGCCCGACCTGGTTCACCGGAAAGAACTTGCCGCCTTCCAGCCCGCTGGACGGCCAGCCTCCGTCGAACTCGATGTCCGCGCGGGAGCGCGGGTGTGTCATCCACCCGTGTCGGGGGGCGGCTTCTACGCGATCTTGTGTGGTCATGTCTTCTCTCTGCTCCCCGCCGATGCGCTGGGCGCCGGTGGTGTCCGTTTCGTGCGGGGGCGAAGCGGGCGGCATGGGCCGGCCGCTCTGCTCGCCGCGGAGTAACGAAGGTCACTGTAAGTTACCTTAAGTGGCTGCGATTTCTACGGAGCGTCACTCGAATGAGGCGAGTCCAGGGACGTGAAGCCGGAGAGCGCGGCCATCCCGGCCGGTGTATGCCGAGCGCTCCGGCCCGGGACGGGTGGTTCGTCCGTCCCGGGCCGACCCGTGCTAGCTAGGCGGCATGCCGCCCCTTGACCAACCCCTTGACCACGCTGTGCCATGGTCGGCCGGTCCTTGCGTTTCTCCTGGACAGCGGGGGTTGCCCGGTGGGAACAGACCGCGGACAAGGGGTGCCCGTGCAGGCTGCGGTCCGGCTCGTCGGCGATGGGCACCGGCGGGCGGAAGGGAGTCGCGGTGGCAGGCGCAGAATCGAGCGCGAGGCAGGTGCCCGCGCGGCTGGCGCGGGGTGCATCCCGGAGGGACCCGCAGAGCGGCAGCCGAGTGCACTGCTGGGGCGCGGCAAAGTACATGGAAGCGGCGCGGGGCAGGGTTCGGGCAGGTCAGCAGGTTGGGCAAAGTGCACTGCTGTCGGTGCGAATGGCATGGCGGGCACCGGCTGGTGGTCGCCGGCGGGGTTTCTGCGCGCTGTCGGCCGGTCCCGGGGCAGGCCTCACGGGGTCGGCTACCGCCGCTTCCCCGAGGGTGTCCCCGAGCCAGCACCCAAGGGTGCACCCGACCGCCTCGCGCACGGCCGGAGCGTTCTTCCTGGTCAGGCCCCTTGTCCCGAGGTCACCGGGGATGCCGACAACCCCTTTGCCCTCCACCCTCCTTGGCCGTACCTGGGGAAGGGGACGGTGCGGCGTAGGCGGGCGGCAGGGTGCGAGGGGTCCAGGGCCGGTTTCGGCCTGCGGCGGGCCCGGGCCGGGCCGCTGGCTGCCGCTGATGCGCCGGCCGAAAGGGGGCCGGGGCGGGTTGTCGGCGGCTCAGGCGACCATGGAAGGCCTCCACAGCAGAACGTCGCAGGGGAGGCGCAAGTGGCGGACACGGCAGGCTCGGTGACACCGGGGGAGCAGAAGGCGCGGCGGCCGCGGTCGGCGGTCCGCGACCGGGAGGACGTGCTGCGGGTGCTGGGGGTGCTGAAGGTGGCGACCGCGACGCAGATCATGGAGCTGGTACGCCCGCACCTGTCCGACAACAAGGCGATCCGCAAACGCGCTGCTGGCGCTCCGGGCCGACAGGCTGGTGCTTTCGGAGGGCAGCACTGCGGGGCCTGCGGGGAAGTTCGGTGCACCGGACCGGCGCGGCGAGCCGTCGCAGAAGCTGTGGGGCCTGACGAAGGCCGGCCTGGACTCCGCCGCGATCAAGCTGAAGCGAGAGCCCGACGTGATGGGCGGCCGTGCCCGCGGCGCCGGTACGGGGGGCGCTCCGCACGCGATGGCCGTCAATTCCACGGCCGTTGCCTTCATCCGCGGCGGCAGGCTCCCCGGCGCCTCGGCCGGGATCGGCGGTATCGACTCCTGGCGCACCGAGGCCGCGCACCCGCTGTCGTCCTCGGGCAAGCGCAACGTCCGCGCGGACGCGGTGTTCCAGGACAAGGACGCATGTGTGCCGCTGCTGATGGTGGAGGTCGACCGCTCCACCGAGCCCGCGCACGTCCTGGCGGACAAGGTCGCCTCCTACGCCGACTTCTACGCCCGCCGGGTGCGGCCCCCGGGACTTCCTCCCAGCACCGGCCACGGCACGATCGGCGACCTGAACACGGTGCCGTTCTGGGAGACGCTCTACCGCCGCACCGGCCTTGCGGGTCTGCCGCCGCTGGCGATCGTGCTCACCGGGGCCGGCCCCACCGCGCTGGAGGGCCGCATGCGCGCGGTCGGCCGGCTGTCCCGCGAGTTCTGGGCCGGGCAGGAGCACGCCGAGTACAGCTACGGGACGAGCGACGACGGCGACGGCGGCTTCTACCTCGGCTTCACCGGCAAGGTCCCGCTGGTGATGACGACCCTGGACCGCCTGCAGCAGCACGGCCCGATGGGGCCGGTGTGGTTCCGCGTCGCGCAGGAGCGCGGCCGGGAGCCCGAGCCGCTGCTGAAGGCGCTCACCGACACCCGCACGGCAGCCGAGTACCGCCAGCGCAGGAAGCAGCGCGAGCGCGCGGCCCCTGCACTCTCCAGCCTTCGCGTCCGCTCGGGGAGGGCCAGGGCCTGGTGCGTAGCGGGGGTGTCAAGGGCCTCCAGGTCTGATGGCAGCCCCGGCGGCTACGCGCTGGCGGGCTGCGGCTTGGTAAGGCCTCTGCGACCCGGCGCGCCATTTGTGTGAAGTGCGGGGACATGAAGCTGACCAGGGAGTCCAGCGTCGCTCGAGCATGCGCGACGCCCGTGCAGGCAGGCCTGCGTCCGCAAGCGTGAGGGGGCTTCGTCGCCGTCTCCCGGCAGAGGGTCATGACGGATCGGCGTCGGCATTTCCGGTTCGACCGTGGGCGTCCGGTGCGCTCAGCAGGTGTTGCGCACGGGAGGGAACCGCGGTCCCTGTCGGGCCCGTGTCCCTGGACGAAAGGGAGAGATGGCCGGGCCGAATCGGCGGGGGGCTCTCATGCAGATCATCGACGTGTCGGAGTACGACATTCGATCGGCTGTCATCACGATGCGGCGTAGGGGGACGCCGCTTGAGTTCGTGATCTTCCCTATGGTGCATGCGGCGCCGCCGACGTTCTTCGCGCAGGTCCGCAGGAGGCTCCGGGAATGCGATCTCATAGTCGTGGAGGGAATCCGGGGGAAGTCCGCCGTGGTGAGTACCCTCACGCTCGCATACCGGCTGGCCGCGTGGCGGCGGCGCAACGGACTGCAGGAGCAGCGGGACGAGTTGCTGCTTCCCGAGGGTGTTCCGGTCATCAGGCTGGAGACGACCGCGGCGGACGCGGCGGCAGACCTCAGGGCACTGCCGTGGTGGACCCTCCTCTTTCTCATGGTTCTGGCTCCCGTGGGGGGCTTGGTGATCGCGCTGTGGGGTCCGCGTGCCCTTCTCCACAAAGCCATGGCTGTCGAGTACCTGGCGACGAGCGAGGAGGCGGAGCCGGCGGCCGACGACGATGCCGTCCACCACGCGTTGGCCTATCGGCGTGACCGACGAGTGCTCGACGCGCTCGCCGAGATCCACGAGCAGCGCGCCGGCGAGCCGATCCGGGTGGCCGTCGTCTACGGGGCCGGCCACGTCCCCGCGATCGTGTCGGGGCTCCTCGAGCGTTACGGATACCGGCCCCGTGGTGCGGAGTGGCTCACCGTCTATGCCGCGGCGTGAGATCGCCCGAGGGGTGTCCCGGCTTCCAGGACGGCCTCACCGGCGCGTCGGGCGGGTCTCTGGTGGCCCCGCTCCGCCGGCCTCGTTGAGGCCGGGCGCAGCCTGTAGGCGCGCTGCCAGGCGACCGGCCAGGCTGGGCACCAGCTCGGGTCGATGGCCTCGGGTGCGTCGCGGCGTGCTTCGGTCAGCGCGCCGAGGGTGGAGCCGACGGGCAGGCCGGTCGCCTGGCAGCGCGCCTCGCCCGTCGACCGGCAGTCCTCAAATTCTTCAGCCAGACCCCCACCGGGTGCCCGTTCCAGACCGCTGTCGTGGGTGCCAGGAGGCTGCCGCGTTCGGCCGCCCACCCCTCCCGCGCTGACAGCCCCTCGGCGAAGGCGACTGTTGCGTTGGCCGTCCTCGTGGATGGAGAAGCGTTTCGTTCTGCGTGGGGTTGTGGTTCAGGGTGGGCATATGCGGTTGGGTGTCGGTCCGGGTAGGTACATGGATCGTTCTTGTGCGGTGAGGTCGCGGTTGATGGCCCGGCAGATCTGGGTGGCTGTTCCGGCCGGGTCGGGCAGGGTGGCGTCCCACAGCCGTACTGTGCCGTCCCAGCTGCTGGTGGCGAGTGTGCGGCCATTGGGGCTGTATGCCACCGACGTGACGCCGCTTAGTGTGGTGAGAGTGGCCCGGGTGTAGCCGGTGGCCGTATCCCACAGTCGTACTGTGCCGTCCCAGCTGCTGGTGGCGAGGGTGTGGCCGTCGGGGCTGTATGCCACCGACGTGACGCCACTGGTGTGGCCCTTGAGGGTGGCCCGGGTGCGGCCGGTGGCCACGTCCCACAGCCGTACGGTGTCGTCGTTGCTGCTCTGGGTGGCCACGGTGTGGCCGTCGGGGCTGAATGCCGCCGATATCGTGATAAGGCTTGGGTACTTGAGGAGGGCCGTGGTGCGGTGGCCGCCCAGATTCCACAGCCGCGTCTCGGCGAGAGGCCAGTTGGTGGCCATATCCATACTTCTGCCCTGACCGGTGATGGCGAGGGTGGTGGCGTCCGGACTGAATGCCACCGATTCGACGATGCCCACGTGGCCGTCGACAGTGGTCCCGGCACGGCGGGTGGCCAGGTTCCACAGCTGGACCGTGCCGTCGTGCCTGCCGACGGCGAGGGTGCTGCCGTCGGGGCTGAAGGCCACTGATGTTGTGGGGTCGGAGCCTCCGTTGAGGGTGGTCCTGGCGTGGTGGGCGGTGGTCAGGTCCCACAGTTCCACGCTGCTCGTCTGGTCCGCGACGGCGAGGGTGGTGCCGTCTGGGCTGATGGCCACCGACGATGCCTTGATGGTGTCTGTCGTGAGAGTGGCCCGGATGCGGCGGGCGGCTGCGTTCCACAGCTTCACCCCATCGCGGTCGCCGGTGGCGAGAGTGCGGCCGTCCGGGGCGAACGCCACCCACGCCGCCATGCTCAGGTGAACCGGGAGAGCGGCCCGGGCGCGGGTGGTGTTCCACACCCGTACGGTGTCGTCGGCGCCGCCGGTCGCCAGGGTACGGCTGTCCGGGCTGAAGGCGAGCGACGTGACAGGGCCGGATTGTCCGGTGAGCGTGGCCTGGACGCGGCCGTCGATGGGATACCCGGGGTGCGCGGGGAGTCCGCTGACGGCGTCTTGGGCGTGGTCGCCGACCAGGGGCCAGAGCTGCACGGTGCCGTGTCCGCTGCCGGTGGCCAGGATGGTGCCGTCGGGGCTGAAGGCCACTGACTGCACACCGTTGGTGTAGCCGGTCAGGGTCGCGCGGTTGCGGCGGGTGGCGATGTCCCACACCCGGGCTGTGCCGTCGTCGTTGCCGGTGGCGAGAGTGCGGCCGTTGGGGCTGAAGGCCACGGACGTCACGGAGGCCGGGCTGTGGAGGACTGCTCGGCGGTGGCCGGTGCTCGTGTCCCACAGTTGTGCTGTGTTGTCGCCGTAGTAGTCGTTGCCGGTGGCGAGAGTGCGGCCGTCGGGGCTGAAGGCCACGGACGTTGTACCGGTGGCATGCGGGGAACGCCGTGTGTGGCCGGTGTCCACGTCCCACAGCAGTAATGTGCCGTCGCCGCCGATGGTGGCCAGGGTGGTGCCGTCCGGGCTGAACGCCATCGACATCACGTCGGTGTCGAGGTGAAGAGTGTGCAGGACCCGACGGGTGGCCACGTCCCACACCTTCACCGTACGGTTCCCGGTGGCTGCCAGGGCGCGGTTGTCCGCACGGAAGCCTACCGAGATCCGGTTGTCGCCCAAACCGGTCAGTGTGGTTTTGGTGCGGCCGGTGGCTGCGTCCCACACGCGCACGGTGTTTTTGTACGCGGTGGCGACGGCAGTGCCGTCCGGACTGAAGGAAACGGACTGCGCACCGCCGGTGTGGCCGGTGAGCCGGCGCTGGAGGGGGACGGCGCCGGCGGCGTAGAGGCTGGTGAGGGCCTCACGGGTGGGGCTGATGCGGTACGCCGCCACGGCCAGGAGGGAAGCCAGGTCGGAGTCGGTGTTCAGTAAGGCCGTGGACTGGGCGGCGACCTGCCGGGACTGGGC
Organism: Streptomyces sp. NBC_00433; assembly: GCA_036015235.1. Lineage (NCBI taxonomy): Bacteria > Bacillati > Actinomycetota > Actinomycetes > Kitasatosporales > Streptomycetaceae > Streptomyces > Streptomyces sp. NBC_00433. The sequence goes on from CP107926.1 coordinate 8,875,798, forward strand.
TTGCTGTTCGGCGGTGAGGGCGCTTCGGCGTTCGTCCAGTGCCAGGTCGGCGTTGGACTGGGCTTGCTGTTCGGCGGTGAGGGCGCTTCGGCGTTCGTCCAGTGCCAGGGCGGCGGTCGTGACAGCGACGATGAGCAGGAGTGTGAGAACGGCTGCCAGCGTACGCAGTCGCCGGGTGGCGTGGACCGCTGTGCGCTGCTCACGGTGGCGGGTGTCGAGGCTGGTGGTGAGGAAGGACCGTTCCACCGGGGTGAGGTGTTCGCGGTCTTCGGCGGCGAAGGCCTCTTCTGCTCTGGTCAGGCGGCTGCCGCGGTAGAGGGCGCCGGGGTCACGGTCGAGTTGGTCCCAGGATGCTGCGGCTTCGGTGAGTTGTCGTTGCTGGCTGAGGAGTTCGCGGTTCTGGTCGATCCAGGCGTGCAGTCGGGGCCATGAGGTGATCAGGGCTTCGTGGGCGAGGTCGACGCTGTCGTGGTCGAGGGTGACCAGGCGCGCGCGGGCCAGGTGGTCGAGGACCAGTGTGGTGTCGGCGGGGCTGCAGGCGGTGAGTTCGGCACGGGCGGCGGGGCGGCGGGTGTCCTGAGCCCCCGAACCTGGTGTGATCAGCCGCAGGAGCAGGCGGCGGGCGAGAACGGCCTGCTCGGGGGAGAGCTGGGTGTACACCTCTTCCGCGGTACGGGCGATGGAGCCGTGGACGCCGCCGGCGGCCTCGTAGCCTTCCAGGGTCAGGGTCCGGGCGTGGCGGCGGCGCCAGGTCTCCAGCAGCGCGTGGGACATCAGGGGCAGGCCGCCGGGCTGGTCGACGACATCGGTGATGACCCGGGCGGTCAGGGCGCGTTCCAGGATCAGGCCCCCGGCGGCAGCGGGTTTGACGATCGCCTCCCGCAGTTCCTGTGGGCTCATCGGGCCGACGAGCAGGTTTGCGGCGCGCAGGGCGTCCGCCAGCCCGCGGTGTTCGGAGCAGCGGCCGTAGAAGTCAGCCCGCACAGCGATCACCACGCGCAGGCGGCTGCCCGGCGCGAGGGCGGTCAGCAGCAGGTCGATGAACCGGTTGCGCTGGCCGGTGTCCTGGCAGAGTGTGAAGACCTCCTCGAACTGGTCCACCATCACCCAGGTGTCCGACTTCGACTCTGCGCCCACGGGAACCAGAGCGCCTGCATGGACGCTTGCCGGATGCTCCCCTGGGGTGAGGATCCGGATCACCGCCGGACGGCCCTCGGGCGGGGCGCCTTGCAGGGCCGGAACCAACCCGGCCCGCAGCAGCGAGGATTTCCCACTGCCGGAGGTACCGACCAGACCCGCGAACCGGTGCTGTCCTGTCAGCCGCACCAGATCGGTGATCAGCTGGTCCCGGCCGAAAAAACGGCCCTGGTCACCGGGCTCAAAACGCGCCAGGCCCCGGTAGGGAGCCAGCGTTCCGTCGTCAGCCGCCGGCAGCGCCGCCTCCGCGCGAGAGGCCTGCCACCAGCGCCTCTCCCACTCGGCGGCATCCCCGCCACAGGCACCCACGTAAGCCAGGGTCACGGGCAGGGAAGGCAGCCGCCCACCGGCGGCAGCCTCGGACAGTGTGGCGGCCGCGTACCCGGCGCTCTCGGCCATGGCACGGTAGGCGACCCCGCCGGCCTCCTGGCGTAGCAGGCGCAGGTCGTGGGCGAAACGCTGGACCGGCCCGGCCTCGGGATCCAGTTGGCTCTCCCGGCGTCCCATGGCTCATTCCCCCTTCCTTCCGTGCTGGACGGCGTCTCATCGACCCTCGAGCCGGCCCCCAGCGTGCGACTGCGCAGAGGCTTTGGAGACCAACCGTGCAGGAACGCGCTGTCCCGCGCCAGCATGCGTCCGACCCTCTCCCGGGGGCAGGCGCGGCTGGGCGGTCACGGTGCCCGCTCTCGTGCGCCGGAGCCCGGCGCCGTGAGTGTGCGCCGGCGAACGGATCGACGTGACGGACTCGGCCGTCCGAACCGTCCGCGGGTGACGGCCTTCGCGCGGGTTCCGCGCGAAGGCCGGTGGAAAAGGAGGGTCAGCAGTTGACGATCTGCGTCACGGGTGACCAGTTCACGCCGGCGGACGCGTAGTAGTAGGCGCCGGGCATCCGCCAGGTCGACCCGTCCGTGAAGTAGGCCGTGGGAACGGTGCCACGGGTCTGGTTGTTCTCCCACGAACCCGTGGTGAACCAGGGGATGGGATATGCGCCGCATGAATACATGCCGATGTTGTCGCCGCCCCGGTACGCGTTCTGGTAAGCGCAGAACCAGTAGTAGTCCGCGGTGGGCGAGCACTGGGCGGCGTTGTCCACGGCGGGCCTCACGGCGCCCAGTTGACGCGGCCGGCCCTCCCCGGGTACCGCGACGTTGAGGACCGCTCCTTTCAGGTCGATCTGGTTGGGGGAGACCTGGGTGCCCTTCCCGGCCAGCTTGGTCAGGTAGGTGTCCACCTTGCTCTGCAGGCCGGTGGCCTGCTTGGTGCTCAGCCCGGCCTCGCGGGCCTCGGCCACGAACCCCGCACGGCCGCTGGCCGCGGCGCTCGCCGTGCCGCTCCCGGCGATCGTGGCGAGCGCCATCATCGTGAGGAGGATGATGCCCGCCAGGCTTGCCCTTGTCTTCTTGTACACGGTGTTCCTTCCGTCGTCAGATGCTCACGGACGGGCCGGACACGGGGCTCACACGGTCCCCCGTGTCCGCCTCCCCCGGGAGGCAGTGGCCCCGAGCCCGACTTCGCCGTCAGCCTCACGGTCGCGGTCCCCTCCTTGCGGGTTCCGCTAGAACGATTGGAGCGTCCGCGAAATTGATTGGCAGCCCTGTTCGGCCGTGCCTGTCAACTGCTGCCCCGAGGACGGTTGCCCGTGCCTCCGGCTACCAGCGCATCCCCAACTCGGCCAGCTCCTGGTGCCGCTCCGCCGTCAGTTTGTCGGCCCGTCTGCGGGCGTTGTCCACGAACATGCCGAGCTTGTGTTCGACTCCGTCCACGACCTCGACATGCTTCCTGGGCACCTGGAGGCTGCCTTCGCGGGTGTGGAACTGTCGGGCGGCCAGGATGTTCGCCGCCCATTTGTCGGCCTGCGTACGGGGCGCCTGCGACCTCTCCTCAGGCTCCGCCGGGGACAGGTGGAGCATGTGCTCCAGCATCCACGCCTGAGCAGGCAGCAGGGCATCCCAGCCCAACCGCTGCGCCTGGACCCACGCCCCCAAATCCTCGCCCTGCAGCGTCATCTGCCCAGGGGCGGTGGGCAGTTCGGTGCCGGCCTCGCTGAGGTTGCGGCACAGCTTGTAGCAGCGCTGCCAAGCGACCGGCCAGGCCGGACGCCATGACGGGTCGATGTTCTCGAGCGCGTCGCGGCGCTCTTCGGTCAGCGCCCCGGCGGTGGAGCCGACCGGCAGGCCGGCTTCGCGCCGCGCCTCGATCTCCGCCGCCTTCCTGCCTGCCGTCCTCAGATTCTTGGCCCACACTGCGTGTCCTCGCCCGACTGTCGCGATGTTTCCTCGGTGGGATGTCACAGCCCGCGTTATGCGGAGCGGCGATCTGACCTGCGGTTTCGACGCAGTGGTTGAACCGCAGAGCTGACGCTGATGTGACGACTTCTTCTGACGCCGGGCGAGGAATCCCGGGACATTGTCATGAGGAATCCACTGGGGAAAGGCGGGCTGACCTGCAGGTTTATTCTAGCGCGAGGAGGTGTTGAGTACGCAGCGCCGCTGGCCGATGTTGAGGGCGACGAGTCGGCCCCACGCGTGTGGGGCGGAGCGAGCCTACTCGGCAACGGCCACCGCTTTGATCGAGTCATCCCCACAGCTGTGGGGTGGAAGACCTCGGGGAACCCTCTCTGTCAGCCTTGGGTGAGACGTCCCGCTTCGTCGGGTTAGCTTGAGAGGGCACGACAGGAGAGCCACCCCCTCATGACCAGCACCACGCCTGCCGGACCCGACCCGGCCGCGCGGCCGAAGCGCCGCACCCTCAGCCCCGAGTACAAGCTGCGGATCGTGGCCGAGTGCGACGCCGCACCCGACAACGAGAAGGGTGCGGTCCTGCGCCGAGAACGCCTGTACCACTCGCGCGTCAAGGAATGGCGGGCCGCGCGGGACGCCGGGGCCCTGGAGAAGCTGGTCGACAAGCGCACCAGCCCGGTGAGGCCGAAGAGGTCGGCTGCCGGGGCGGAGAACGAGAGGCTGCGCCGCCAGGTGGAACGGCTGGAGAAGGAACCGGCCCGGAACAAGGCTGCGCTGGAGGTCATGGGAAAAGCTTCCGCGCTCTTGGAAACGATCTCCGAGAGCGCGGACTGAACGCTGCCGCCGAACCGGTGGTCGACGACGCGTTCACCGGCATCGGTGACAAGCCCGGTGCCACGGCGGCCTGCCGGCTGACCGGCCGCTCCCGGACCACCCACTACCGCCGGCTGCGGCCCCCGCCCGAGCGAAAGCCCAGCAAACCGCAGGCCCAGCCCTCGGCCCTCACACCGAAGGAACGGGCAGCGGTCCTGGAGCTGATGAACTCGGGCGAGTACGCCGAGCTGCCACCCGCGCAGACATGGGCCCGCGAGCTGGATGCCGGGCGCTACCACTGCTCCGTCTCCACGATGTACCGCATCCTGCGCGAGAAGGGCCAGTCCGGCGAACGCCGCCGCCAGGCCACCCACCCGGCGAAAACGGTGCCCGAACTGGTCGCCACCGGGCCCTCCCAGGTGTTCACCCGGGACATCACGAAGGCGGCCGGGCCGGCCGAGGGCGTCTGGTACCACGCCTACGTCATCATCGACATCGTCAGCCGCTACATCGTCGGCCATACCGTCGAGGCCGCCCAAACAGCGGTGCGGGCCGAGGAGCTGATCCGGGAGACCATCGTCGGCAACGGCATCGTGCCCGAGACCGTGCACGCCGACCGCGGCACGTCGACGACCTCCAGGAAGGTCTCCCAGCTGCTGATCGACCTCGGGGTGACGAGGTCGCACTCGAGGCCCGGGGTCTCCAACGACAACCCCTACATCGAGGCCCACTTCAAGACCGTGAAGTACATGTCCGACCACCCCGAGCGGTTCGATTCGCTGGCCCACGCCCGCGAGTGGTTCGAGGCGTTCATCGCGTACTACAACCACGAGCACCGGCATTCGGGCATCGGCTGGCACACGCCCGCCAGCATGCACTTCGGCACCGCCGAGGAGGTCCGAGACCACCGGGCCGTCACCCTCGCCGACGCATACCGCCCGCAGCAGCACGGCCCGATGGGGCCGGTGTGGTTCCGCGTCGCGCAGGAGCGTGGCCGGGAGCCCGAGCCGCTGCTCCAGGCGCTCACCGACACCCGCACGGCAGCCGAGTACCGCCAGCGCCGCAAGCAGCGCGAGCGCGCGGCGGAGGCTGCCGAAGCCGAGAGGCAGCGCCGTGAAGCGGCCGAGCAGCAGCGTCTGGGTGAGGAGTGGGGGCGCTCGGAGTGGTTCGAGAAGCGGAAGAGGAAGGTGAAGAAGCTCGCCCGCCTGTGGAATGAGCCCAAGGCCGAAGACGAGCGGTGAAGCCCTGGCCCGCGCATCTCACGCCGGTGACAGTGGCCGGGGCCGGATGCGTCACCGCTGCGACAGTGCCGCTGCGCTGCTCGCTCCAGCCTTCGCGTCCGTTCGGGGGAGGCCCTGGAGCGTAGGCGCCTGGGCAGGGGAGCACCGTGATGCGATTGGCTCCGCAGCGAAAACGGCTGTTGGCGCCGACCTGCTCGGGGGCCGACGCCAACATGTTCGTACGTCAGGATGAGACGGTCGCGTAGAAGCAACGGTCCTGGACGCCGTTCTTCTGATCCAGACCGTCATCGTGTAGGTGTGGTCTTCGGGCAGGTTCGGACCCACCCACCCGCTCCAGTACGGGGAGTTGTGTCCGCTGGTGGTCGCCACCCGGCCGTCGCTGAGGTATGCGTAGATGGCGTAGCCGTCAGCCAGCCCGTCGTACGCCCTCAGGGCATCCCCCGGGTTCCCGTCCTGGGGGTCCTGGCTCCACTGGCCCATGCCCATCTCCTGGCCGTTGAAGTTGTAGATCACCAGGTCCGTGTAGTTCCCCGCCGTGGTCTGGACGACCCGCAGTTGCTGCGCGGCCGGCGCGGCGGCATCGGCCGCACCCGCACCGGTCACGAGCACCCCGCCGGTCAGTACGGTGACAGCAGCTGCTAAGCCGGCCATCTTGATACGCATAGTTGTTCCCCCTTCTGCCAAGACCCTACGCATGGCCCTGCTACCTGCAGGCCTGGACGCCCGGGTGACGGCTGCCAGGGTGTGCTGGGTCTGGCTGGTCGTCTGCGCGAGGCTGCGACCGGCCTGTCCGGCAGCATCCGTCGCTTCGGTCTCCGCCGGCCGGTTCTGCAAGGCGGCAAGCGATGTGATGAACCTGCTCAATTTCTTCTTCAAAGGTTTGCCCTTCTGACGGAGGCGCCGGCGTGCCGACCGTTGGTGTGCCGAGTCCATCGGCGGCGGGATTGTCTGGCAGCCCGCTGTGACCAGGTGGAACAACCCCGGACGGCTGGACGGCGCCGGGAGTCTGGTTCCGTCCGAGGGGCTGATAGCGCCCTTGTGGGGTGTGAAGAGGGGTGCGTAGTGTGCGACGGGTTCCGCCCGTGGACGGTGGGGGAAGACGGGATGGTGTGCGGGTGGTAGGGCGTCCTGAAGGGCCGTTAGATCCCGGTGCGGGTCCGATCCAGCTGTTAGCGGCTGAGTTGCGGAGGCTGCGGGCAGAGGCGGGCAGTCCGACCTATCGGGAGATGGCCCGCAGGACGAGCAATGCTCAAGACCTGTGGATCGGTCCCGGGAGGGCACGCGGAGGGCGTACCTTCCCGAATGATCCTTAAGGTCTCCGAGTAGGCCCGCGTCACAGCGCGGGTCGGGAAGGCACGCCCAGCGCTCAGCGTAGTCACCGATGACGGCTCCACCCAGTCCGGTTCCCTGATCGACGAGATCGTCCGCGAGGGCGCCCGGCGGATGCTGGCTGCCGCCCTGGAGGCGGAAGTCAACCAGTACATAGCCGAGTTGGTTGCTGAGACCGACGAGCAGGGGCATCGCCTGGTGGTCCGCAACGGCCGCCACCGGCCCCGGACGGTGGCCACGGCAGCTGGGGCGATCGAGGTTCCGCGCCCCGGGTGAACGACCGCCGCGTCGACGAGTCCACGGGAGAGCGCAAGCGGCGCTGGGACAGCCCTGGCGCCCGGACGCCCTCCTCGACTCATCCAACTGGCTGCAGCTCAAAGCAGCCACCGCGTAGAACACCGACGCGGCCAGACTCCTCGCCGAGCGCGGCCGCACCAAACGGATCCGCAACGCCGCCAAGACCAACATCCAGCGGCACAACTCGCACTGAGCCGCAGGTCAACTCATCCACAAGTCTTGACTATTGCTCCGCCAACCCGTAATCGGCTTGGATCCGCAGTCCGATGCTCATCTCGGATCGCTTCACATACAGCCACGAGGATGCCGCGGTGCATGGGCAAAGGACCAGGACCGCGATCGTCGCCCATACCAGTGTCGGGCGGTCGCCGCGGATGTCGGGAAGATCGGGGATGACGAGTATCCCTCCCACCCACGTCAGCGCTGCCACCCTCAACCCGCCACGAAGTAACTGACGAGCAATCATCGCTCTGCCCCCAGGAATGACTGCCGCCCCACGCTGAGGACCCAACGGGCCCATGATGCAGACTCATGGCACCGTCCGTGGGTTGTACGAGCATCTGCTGGCCGGCCGGGTTCTTGTGCAACCAGCGGGTGCGGGAGAGGCCTGCTGGGACCGGGCGAAGTCGGCCCGAGCGGATCGCCTGTGGTGCTCCTTCATCGTGATCGGCAGTCCTGGGTGTGGAGATCCCTGACGGGGTCGGGCGTTGACCCGGCTGCGCCGTGCGGGGTCCGCTGAGGGTGTCGGGTCAGTTGGGGCAGATGGGCTGTTTGGGCTGGTCGGGGAGGTAGAGGGCGTGTTCGTCGGGGGTGAGGTCGCGGTGGACTGCGTGGCAGATCCGGTCGATGGACTGGGTGGGGGTGGGTAGCGCGACGTCCCATGTGCGTACGGTCCCGTCGGCCGCGGCGGTGATGAGGGTGTGGCCGTCGGGGCCGAAGGTGGCCGTGCGGACCGGTGATGCGGGGCCGGTGAATGTGCCCCGGACGCGGCGGGTGGAGGGGTCCCACAGTTGGACGGTTCCGCTTCGTCCTCCGACGGCCAGTGTGCGCCCGTCGGGGCTGAATGCCAGGGCTTGCACGGGGTCGGTCTGTTCGGTGGTCAGGATCCGGGAGTGTCGGCTTGCGGTGTCTACCAGCCGAACCACGCCGTCTGCCGTGCCGAGGGCCAGTGTGTGCCCGTCGGGCCTGTAGGCGAGGGCGGCATGTCCGATCCCGGTAATGGACGCCCCGGAGGCATCGGGGACGATGACCGCGCGTCCTTTATCCGTGTTGCACAGGTACACAGCACCGGTTGACGCGTTTACTGCCACGGTCTTGCCGTCAGGGCTGAACACTGCGGTGCACATCCCGGGGACGTTGCAAGACAAAGGCAAGGTGTCGCGGACACGGCCGGTCGTCACGTCCGTGATCTGATGGCTTCCATTGTGGCCGTCAATGATCACGGTGCCCCCGTCCGGGCTGAACACAGGTGGCCCCACGCTCTCGTCGCGCAGGCGTGTGGTGCGTCCGCTGACGGTGTCTTTGAGTAGTACCTCTTCCGGGCGCACGATGGCCAGCAGGCGGCCGTCGGGGCTGAGGGCAAGGGCTGTGGCGGAGGTGGCGCCGTCGATTTGTTGCGTGCGTCCGGTGGTGAGGTCGTGGAGCTGCACGTGCCCGTGGCCGTCGCCCAGTGCGATGGTGCGGCCGTCCGGGCTCACTGCGGTCAGTCCGCTGTGAGCGGTGAACTGGGCGCGGAAGGGGACGGTGTCCCACAGCCGTACGGTGCCGTCCTCGTCGGCGGCGGCCAGAGTGCCCCCGTCCGGGCTGAAGGCGAGGTTTAAGGCGTGGGTCGTGCCGGAGGGCAGGGTCCGCTGGCGGCCGGACCGTGCGTCCCACAGGCGGACAGTGAGGACGTCGGTGGCGGCAAGGGTCTGGCCGTCGGGGCTGACGGCCAGGCCGCCGACAAGGCTGCCCCAGCGGATGTTCATGACGGGCAGTTGGTGCCCGGTGCGCAGGTCCCACGTGCGGATGTCTTGTCCGTCTCCTTCCACAGCGGCCAGGGTCTGCCCGTTGCCGCTGAGTGCAATGTCCGCGATGCTTTCCCGTACGGTGAAACGGTTCCGTACCCGGCTGGATGTGGTGTCGAGCTCCATCACCTGGCTGCCGACGCTGACAGCCATGGTGCGTCCGTCCGCTGACACCGCCAGCAACGCATTCGCGTAGCCCGCGTGGGAGACGAAGCGGTCGCGCTGACGTCCGGAGGGTATGTCGGTGATCCGGATGTCACCGAGGCCTTTGGTGTCGACCAGGACCCGCCCGTCGGCGCTGAGGATCCCGCTGCACTCCCTCCCCGGGGCGTCGATGACGGTGCGCACCACCGAGGTTCGTGTGCTGTGCGATTCGACCTTGCCGTCACAGCGGCTGAGCAGCACAGCGCGGCTGTCGGCGCTGAACGCCACCGAGGTGACAGGCCCGCCGGAGCGGCTGAGGGCAGTGGGGGCCCGGCCGGACTGCAGGTCCCACAGGAGCGCCGGGCCGTACCTGCTGCCCGCGGCCAGGGACTGCCCATCGGGGCTGAACGCCATGGACGTCATGTCCGGGAGCTGGCCGGGGAGTCGGCTGCGGAGCGGTTGGGCGGCGGCCGTCTGCAGGGAGGCGGTGGCTTCTGCGGTGGGCGAGGTGCGGTAGGCCTGGACGGCGAGCAGTGAGGCCAGATCGGGGTCGGTGGCGGCCAGCGCGTCGGCGCGGGCGGCGAACTGCCGGGACTGCGCGACCTGCTGGGCGGCGACGGCCTGGCGTCTGGCCTGGTCGCTGTTGCGGCTTTGTGCTACGGCGGTGATGCCCGCGGTGATGGCCAGGATGAGGAGGATCGACAGGGTTGCGGTGAGGGTGCGCAGGCGGCGGGTGGTGCGTGCGGCGGTCTGCTGCTCATGGCGGTGTGCCTGCGTGCTCGCGGTGAGGAACGCGGTTTCGGTGGTGGTGAGTTCCTGTTTTCGGCAGGGCGGGGGGAATGCTTCTTCGGCTGCCGCGAGGCGGGTGCCGCGGTAGAGGGCACCGGGTTCGCGGTCGAGGTCGTGCCAGACCGTGGCGGCTTCGGTGAGCTGCCGCTGGATCCGCATGCGTGCGCGTTCCTCGTTGATCCATGTCTGGTAGCGGGGCCACGCGGCGATGACGGCTTCGTGTGCGAGGTCGATGGTGTTGTTGTCCAGAGTGAGCAGCCTGGCCCGGGCGAGTTGCTCCAGTACACGGCTGGTCTCGGCCGATCCGGCGCCGGGTTCGCCGGGTTCGCCGGGTTCGCCGGGTTCGCCGAGTCCGCCGAGTTCGCCGTGCGTGGTGGGGCGGCGGGTGTCGGGGGTGCCGTCGCCGGGGGTGACCAGGCGCAGCAGGATCCTGCGGGCGGTGTCGGCCTCGTGCGGGCCCAGTCTGCTGTACAGGTCCTCGGCTGTTGCGGCGATCGCGCCGTGGATGCCGCCGGCCGCCTCGTACATCGTCTCGGTGAGTACCCGGCCGCGTCGACGGCGCCAGGTTTCCAGCAGCGCGTGGGAGACCATCGGCAGGCAGTTGGGCTCCGCCGATGCCTCCCGCACGATCCGCGCGGTCAGCGACCGCTCCACTATCAGCCCGGCGGCCGCGGCCGGCCTGACGATCGCCTCCCGCAGTTCGGCCGGGTTCATCGGGGGGACCAGGATGGTGGTGTCCCGCAGGGCCTGGGCGAGGCCGTCGTGTTCGGCGCAGCGGGCGTAGAAGTCCGCCCGGACCGCGATCACCACGCGCAGCCGGCCGCCGCGGGCCGCTGCAAGGACCAGGTTCAGGAAACCCGTCCGCTGGGTCTCATCCGCGACGAGGGTGAACAGCTCCTCGAACTGGTCGATGACGACCACGGTGTCGCCCTCGCCCTCGCCTTGGCCGGGGGCCAGGGCGGCCGCGTGCACGGACAGCGGTCTGGGGCCGGGGGTGAGGATGCGGATGACCGCCGGGCGGGCGACCGGGCCGCTGCCGTTCTGCAGCGCGGGCACCAGCCCGGCGCGCAGGAGCGAGGACTTGCCGCTGCCGGAGGCGCCGACCAGGGCCACTAACCGGTGGGCGCGCACCTGCGCCGTCAGATGGGAGACGAGCTCGCCGCGGCCGAAGAACAGGTCGCGGTCACCGGGCTCGAACCGCTCCAGCCCCCGATACGGCGCAACGGTCTCCGGATCGAGCGGCACCTCCTCCTCGTCCACCTCCGAGGCCGCCTGGTACCACCGCTCCTCCCACTGCTCGGCTACGCCGCCGCACGCCTGAACGTAGGCCAGCAGGACCGGCAGGGTGGGCAGCCGCTCGCCGGCGGCGGCGTAGGACAGGGTGCTCGCACCGCACCCCGTACGCCGGGCCATCTCGCGGTAGCTGGGGCTGCCCGCCTCCTCCCGCAGCTTGCGCAGTTCACACGCCAGCCGCTGTACCGGTCCTGCGTCCGGATCCAGCGGACGCTCAGGACGCCCCGCCACCAGCCACCACCCCTCCCCTGTACCGGTCAGCCCAACTGGCCGGTCGTCAATTAACCGGTGCCCAGTGTGCAGGGTGCGCGCATTGACCCAAGTGACGGAAGCAGCCTGCCGGTCAATCCGACGGTTGATGGACTCGGAATGTGCCCGCCGCCCGGCAGGCACCCACAGGAAGGTGCTCCGCGACGAAGGGTCGTGGGCAACAAGGGGAGGGGATCAAGATGAAGGTTGCGTTACGAACGAAACTGGCGGTGGCGGCCGCCGCACTCGCCCTACCGGCTACGCTCCTGATCGGGGCGGGGACGTCCTCGGCCGCCAGCGCTCCCAGAGGCGTCAGCACCGAGGTGCATCCGATGAACTGGACCAGCTCCATCTCCATGGTGCGGGCCAACAACGGGTGGCAGTCGCGCCGGTGGAGCGACGTGTCGTACACCCAGATCATCTTCAAGGGCTGCGTTTCGACGCACAACCAGAGCGTCACGATCGAACTGCGCCAGGACATCAGCGGCGCCCCTGACAAGTCCTATGGCACCCACGTACTGACCAACTGCTTCCACGGCAAGGACAGTTCAGGCACGTGGGACGGTCTGCCCTCGGGAAACTACTTCTTCCAGATCGACGCCGTCGACGACTCCGGGGCCTCCGACGACCCGGTGTCCGTGTCAACCGTCATCCAGGACACCACCAAGGCCGACGGCTAGCTACGGCCGCCTGTCGGCAGGCCGCCGCCGCCCGCCGACGGCCCGCGATCCACAACCGGCGGTAGGGTGCGGTCACCGCCTGTAACCGCCTGAACGGTGGTCCGTACTGGTGCAAGCAGGCCGGTCATGTCCCACCCCGCCGCCGGATCATCCGGGGGCGGGGCGGGGCCGTATGCGGATCGGTACCGGGCCAGGGCTGCGATGCCGACTGTGAGGGGCGTGCTGGTGGCAGCGCTTGTGCGCCAGCCTTGTTCGGCTGGTGACTGCCTGGTCATGGGTGTGTGGGTGCCGGTTGGCCTGCTGTCAGGGGGTGACCAAGCGGCTGCCGTTCAGCGGCGGGGATGGGGCGGATCGGCTGTCGTGGGTGTGGCTGCTCCCACTTCCACACGGGGGCCTCGAACGTTGGCGACGGTCGGGGTGTTCGTTGTGGTGAAGGGCCGGCAGCGGGGGGCAGGACCCGGTGGTGGCTGGAGTGCAACCTTCTGGGCACGGGGCTTGTCATGCTCATGGACGCGTCAATCGTGGTCTGGAGCAACTCTTCTGGGGGGAAGTAGATTTGATGAATAGATGTATCCCGCGCCGTGTGGTGGCGTTATCCGTAGCCGCGCTGACCGTGGCTGCCCTGGGCGTGCTGTCCGGCGGCACGCCGGCCGCCGCCGACACCACCGCACCCGTTATCACCCTGCAGCACCCCGCGACGGTCGCCGTACCGACCGCCGTGGCCACCGGCGTGGCCACGACCGCCCAGGCGTACCTGGTGTACACGACCGATTCGGGCGTGCTGACCGGCGCCACCATCACCGTCGACGCGCGGAAGCTGGCGAGGATCGCCGACGTGAGCTTCCCCGACGAATGCACGGTGAGCAACGCGATCGCCACCTGCTCGGAGTTCTTCTCCGCCGGCGGCCCGGGCGAATTGATCGCCGGCCCGCAGTTCACGATGACGGCCCATGCCGGCGTCGCGCCCGGCACCACCGCCTCGTACAAGATCACCGGGATGGCGGACTCGGCGACCTTCGTGGGCGCCACCGGCTCCGTACAGATCGGCGGGCCGGCCTTCAACCAGGTCCAGCCGCCTGAGCACACCGGGCTCGCGGTCGGCTCGACGGTGAGCGAGCCGGTGGAGTTCACCAACACCGGCGACCGGCCGGCCGCTGCCGCGCAGGCGTTGCTGATCGCCTCGCCCGGCCTGACCTTCGCCCAGCACTACGCCAACTGCCGGTACAGCTCCGTACCGGACGATCGCGAGGCCGAGAAGGCGCTGTGCACCTTCGACCAGCCGATCCTGATCGGTGAACGGGCGGCGCTGGCCACACCGGTGGACCTGAACGTCACTGCGACCGCCCTGTACACCTACCTCGACACCATCACCGCTCCGAAGGGCGACCCGCTCCTGAAATCGGAGCTGGCCGGCCGCACCTGGACGCGGGGCACGGGCACCACGCTCAAGCTCCAGGTGCTGGACCCGGGGCAGCCGAGCACTGCGCCGGTCGGCAAGGTCTCGCTCCCGTTCGCCGACCCCAACAGCGACGACCGGATGACCGCGCTCCAGGCCGACAACACAGCGGACTTCTCGGTCAGTGGTGCCACCGCGCAGGCGGCCCAGGGCGACACCGTCCCGCTCGACGTCAGCATGACCAACAACGGTCCGGCGACCTTGTTCGACCGCAGCATTTCGGACTTCGGGGTCATGGTCACCCTGCCACCGGGCACCACCGTGGTCGGCTCGTCCGCGAACTGCCACCCGGAGACCGACGACGACCCGCAGGCGGCGGCGCACGGTCCGTATGACTGCGTCGACAGCTACCTCGAACCGGCCGGGCATACAGCCGCCTTCACCGTGACCGTCCGGGTCGACCAGGTGATCGCGGGCGCGCAGGGCTCAGTGGCCGTCCTCTGGGGTGTGGACGGCGGCGGACGCCCGACGTACGACCCGGACGTGGCGGACGACAGCGCGGTGCTCGCCCTCAACTAGCGTGTCCAGAGCGGTCGTCGGCCGCGAACGAGCGAAGCCCCCGGCATGGGAATCGGGGGCTTCGCCGTATGCGGGGTGACGTCTGTCGCGGTCAACAGATCTGAGCGGTACGTAGAGGCCTGCCTTCGATCGTTCTGGCTCGCCTACCAGCGCATCCCGAGCGCGTCGAGTTCCGCCCGCCGCTCCGACGTGAGCTTGTCGGCCCGGCGCCGGCAGTTGCCGATGAACAGTCCCAGCTTCACGGTGGTCTGCCTCCCGTCCGGCTCGCTGAGCTGGACGACAGCCTTGCGGGGAACCGTCTGGAGGCTTCCCTCGCGGGCGTGGAACTCCTTGGCCGCCCCGGATATGTTCAGCGCCCATTCGTCGTTCTGTGTGCGGGCCGCTGACGGCCGCTCCGACCCCGCCGGGGACAGGGGGAGCATGTTCTCCAGCATCCAGGCCCGCGCGGGCAGCAGCTGGTCCCAGCCGAGGCGCTGCGCCTGGACCCACGCCCCGAGATCCTCGCCCTGGAGCGTGATCTGTCCGGGGTCGGTGGGCAGCTCGGTGCCGGCCTCGATGAGGCCCCGGCACAGCCGGTAGCGGCGCTGCCAGGCCACCGGCCAGGCCGGGCACCAGCTCGGTCGATGGCTTCCAAGGCATCGCGTAGATCCGAGCCAGGGTTCGTTTGCCCCCTGGTGAGGGTGGATCAGCCGTGGTGGCCGCCGCCGTCGAAGCCGCCGTGGTGGCCACCACTGTGGCTGGAGCCGCCGTGGTGGCCACCACCGTGGCTGGAGCCGTCGTGGTGGCCGGTGAGCCAGCTTGAACTGTGGCTGTGGTTGTTGTGGTGGCGGTCGTAGTGACCGGCGTCGCTGACGGGGACGGCTGTGGCGGAGTCGTCGATGGTGTTTCTGCTGCCGGAGGACGGACCGCGCCAGGGGCCGTGCCCGAGCCTTCGTGTCAGCCTTCTGGCGATGCCTGCCGCCAGGAGGATGGCGACCAATCCGACGATCCAGATGATCACAGGTGCGGTGGAAATCATTGTGCTCCCATCTCGCCGTGCTGAGTCTCAAGGATCGGGTCGGCTACGTGCGATGTCACGGGACTTGATGCACTTCAGAGCTTGGAGGGTCCCGGGAGCACTTTGGGTTCACTGGTGGAGCGTCGGAACCGGGCGAGCGCAGCCGCCACCATGGCTGGGCAGCATGGCCCCGTGCCCTGGTCCTTCGCGGCGTGCTGCTACCAGCGCATGCCCAGCTCGGCCAGCTCCTGGTGCCGCTCCGCCGTCAGTTTGTCGGCCCGTCTGCGGGCGTTGTCCACGAACATGCCGAGCTTGTGTTCGACTCCGTCCACGACCTCGACATGCTTCCTGGGCACCTGGAGGCTGCCTTCGCGGGTGTGGAACTGTCGGGCGGCCAGGATGTTCGCCGCCCATTTGTCGGCTTGTGTACGGGGCGCCTGGGACCTCTCGTCTGGCTCTTCGGGGGTGTCGTCTGTCCGTGCAGTTGCGACACGAGCATGAGCCGTTTCCAACTTGGCGGAGCGGCAGGTCAGTTGGCGTCGGCGTGGCGTTGAGGAAGTAGTGAAGCTCCTGGTAGATGGGTTGTCGACCAAGATCAACCTGTCCGCCCGGAGCTTCACGTGCTTGTCTACCCATCGGGATCGATCTGTCCAGCGCAACCCTGCGGTACCTGTCCGGTCTGCTGGCCACCCGGCGCCGCGAGCGCGGGACGCGGTGGCGCCGGCTCAGTACGGACCGGCAGGCCCTGCTGGTCCTGGCCCACATGCGCTGCGGCCACACCTACGCCCAGCTCGCCGCCGGGTTCGGCGTCGGGATCGCCACCGTCTACCGGTACATCGGCGAGGCCGTCGAAGTCCTGGCAGCCCTCGCCCCCGGCCTCACCACGGCCGTCCGGACCGCGGCCCGCAAGGCGTTCGTGATCCTGGACGGCACACTCCTGCCGATCGACCGGATCGCCGCCGACCGCCCCTTCTGCTCGGGAAAACACAAGAAGCACGGGATGAACGTGCAGGTCATCGCCGACCCTTTCGGCCGGCTGCTGTGGGCCTCGCCCGCCCTGCCCGGAGCAGTCCACGACATCAAGGCCGCCCGCACCCACGGCATCATCGACGCCTTGGCCGGCGCCGGCGTGCCCTGCTGGGCCGACAAGGGATATCAAGGGGCCGGCGGCACGGTCCGCGTCCCTTACCGGGGCCGCTGGGACACGCTCTCCGCAGGCCAGCAGGCAGTCAACGTCTCCCACGCCAGGATCCGCGCCCTGGGCGAGCAGGCGATGGCCACGCTCAAAACCTGGCGGCTGCCGCGCAAGCTCCGCTGCAGCACGACCCGCATCACCAACCTGGTCAAAGCCGTCCTCACGCTTCACCTGGCGACGTCAAGCTGAGGTTGGAAAAGGCTCAATGGCTCCATCACAGCTTGCTGGGGCAGCACGCTCATCCCGTAAGTCACACAATAGTCTGGGGCGTCCTGAAGCCAAGGAGGAGCGCTGCGGCGGCACCAGCCTCGATCTTTCGTGACGGTTCGTCGGCTTCCCTTCGGCGCGTTTGCGGTCGTAGTAGCGGCGTGGTTCGTCGCAGCTGCGGATGCTGATCAGTGCGGAGGTGTAGAAGACGCGTTGGAGGCCTCGGCTGTACCGCTTCGGTCGGCGGAGGTTGCCGCTGATCCTGCCCGAGTCACGGGGAGCTGGTGCCACCCCGCCGAATCCCGCCAGGCGGTTGGGCGTGCCGAAGGCGCTCATGTCCCCGCCGGTGGAGGCCAGGAACTCGGCGCCGAGCAACGGGCCGATACCCGGCATGCTGCTGATCACCTCGGCGTCCTTGTGGTCATGGAATCGCGCCGCGATGAGCTTGTCGGTGTCCGCGATAAGTCCGTTGAGGCGCATGACCTCCTTGACCACTGAGTGGACAAGGAGGGCGGCCGGCTTCTCTCCAGCAACGCTGGTCAGCTGCCTACCGGCGGCGTCGGTAGCCGTTGCGGCCAGCTGAGCGGAACCGCGGACCTTCCGGTTGCGCAGCCAGGTTTCCAGGCGGCGGGCACCGATGCGACGTATCGCCGCTGGCGTCTGGTAGCCCGTGAGCAGCACCAGCGGACCGGCGTTGGTCAGGTCGAAGGCTCGTTCCAGGGCCGGGAAGATGCCGGTGGGGTGCCCTCGCAGCCGGTTGATCACGCGGGTGCGGTCCTCGACCAGGTCACGGCGGTGGCGCGTGAGGACCTTGAGCTCGGTGACGAGCGGGTCGCTGGGCCGCCCAGCCGTCCGCACCGGACGCAGCCCCGTCGACGGTCGGGTCGACCAGGTGCCCGGCCGTCGACGGAGCGTCGTACCGCCGCGCCGGGGGAGGCAGCGCGCGCCCTCCGAGGCCCGTCAGGGGTATGCCGTGCGCAGCCGGGCACGGCCGGGTGTTCCTTGTCACGCCCCCTGCATGTTTGCCGAGATCAGAGGCCGTTTTGCCGGGGGGTTTTGCACAGCAGAAGGCGTCTATGGACGTGGGTCGGCCCACCGGCTCCCAGGACAGTCGATGGGGGCAACTTTGCCCTCGCTTTGCCATCGAAAACGGGGTCCCGCTGAACGCCTTACGCGGCACGTCCCGGCCGTGTGAGGATCCCCCGGCTACTGACTGCGAAGCGGCTGAGCCGCTTCTGAGGAGGCATGGTGGAAATCACGTGGGGGGGTGCCCGGCGCCGCGGCCCGGGCAATCCGAAGAGGACGTCACGATGGCTGAGACGGGTGTCGGCGCTGGCGGTACTGGCCATGGCTGTCGAGACGGCGACCGTCGCGGCCAACTCGGGGGTGGCGTTCGCCGCACCGCGAACGGTGCACGAGGGAGCGGTGACAGCGACTCCTACGCCGACGCTGGGAGCGGCGCAGGCCCAGGACGTGCCGTCGGCTCGCCTGATGGCGCGTCTGCAGCACCGGCGCATCGAGGCTCTGAGCGAGCGTACGGACGCGTCGCAGACGTTCCTGAACCCGGACGGTTCGGTGACCTACGCCGTCTCCGCGCAGCCGGTGCGGGTCAGGCGCGGCGGTGGATGGACTGACCTGGACGCCACGCTGCAGCTCGGCGCGGACGGGAAGGTCGCACCGGTGGCGACGGAGTCGGCGTTGTCGCTGTCGGGGGTGGTGGGGGTCCGCTGGCGACGATGGTCGTGGACGGCAGGAGCGTGTCGCTGTCGTGGCCGTCGAAGCTGGCGATGCCGGTGCTGTCCGGTGACACCGCGACGTACGCGAACGTGCTGGACGGAGTGGACCTGCAGGTCACCGCTTCGGTGACAGGCGGTGTGGAGGAGACGCTGGTGGTCAGGACCGCCGCTGCCGCCGCCGATCCGGCCCTGGCTGATCTCGTGCAGGGTGTGGCGACCGGCAGCGGCACCAGCGCCGCCACGGACGCCGGCGGCAACCTGACGGTCAAGGGTGCCCGCGGCCGGCTGCTGGTCACCTCCCCGGCGCCGGTGATGTGGGACTCGGCCACCAGCGCCGAGACCGCTGCCCCATCCGCCGGCGCGAACACCGCCGGCTCGGCGCCGTCCCCAGCCCGCACGCGGACGGCCGCCGGAACCCGTTCCAGCGCCCGGGGCCCGGGCTCGCGTTCCCACCAGGCACGCGTCACCGCGCGGCTGAAGGACCACACACTGCACCTGGCCGCCGACCACCGGCTGCTGACGGCGAAGTCCACGGTCTTCCCGGTCTACATCGACCCGGCGTACGTGCCGCACCCGGCGTCGGGCTCGACGCTGCACTACGACGAGGTGCAGCAGGCCTACCCCACGACCTCGAACTGGGGCGTGACGCCCAGCGGCGGCCTGGCCGTCGGCTACCAGGGCTTCTCCTCGCCCACCGGCATCGAGCGCACCTACTACAACCTCAGCATCCCCAGCTCGATCTGGGGCGCGGTCATCCAGTCCGCGAAGCTGAACACCAAAGTCAGTAGCGCCTCGGCGTCGGGAACCAACACGGACACGGTCAACGCCTTCTCCACGTGCGCCATCAGTTCGACGACGACGTGGAACAAGCAGCCGTGCAAGGACACCGCGGCAAACCCCAACTACCCCTCCCCCAGCGCGTCGACGACGTTCACCACCACCAGCAGCAGCCCCAACCTGCCGGTGACCTTCGACGTCACCTCGGGCATGCAGAAGATCGCCGACCTGCACAACACCAACTGGACGATGGGGCTGTTCAACGCCACCGAGACCAACGACCTGGACCGGGTGAAGTTCGCCAACAACCCGACGTTCTCGATCACCTACAACCACCGGCCGTCCAAGCCAACGCAGGTCGCGCCGGTCACGGGTGCCAGCGTCAACGACGCCACGCCGGCCCTGCAGGCATCGGCGACCGACGCCGACAGCGACACGGTCAAGGAGCTTTTCCAGGTCGACAAGACCGACGGCACCACCGTGGTCGCCTCGGGCTACTCCGCCTACGTCAACTCCGGTGCCACGGCGACCTGGTCGCCGACCACCGCACTGGCGGACGGCACCTACGAATGGCACGCCTCCTCCTACGACGGCCAGAACTGGTGGAGCCCGAACAGCGACTGGACCGCCTGGCGCACGCTGACCGTCGACACCAGGGCACCGGCCACCACGTCCGTGTCGTCGGGTGACTTCCCGGCGGGAACCTGGTCCGGCACCGCGGACGCCTCGGGCGACTTCGCCGGCTCCTTCACCTTCACCCCGCCGACCACCGACACCGCCTCGGTGGTGTGGACGCTCGACGGCGGCACCGCCCACACCCACACCACCACCGGCACCGCCGTCTCCGACACCCTGACGTTCCGGGCCGGCAAGCACGTGGTGAGCGCCACGACGCACGACAAGGCCGGCAACGTCTCCACGGCCACCACCTACACCTTCTACGCGGGCGCCGGAGCAGCCCTGCTCTCGCCCGCCCAGGGTGACCGTCCGGCCCGCCGGATGGAGCTGGCCGGGCAGGGGAAGTCCACCGAGACCGGCGTGACCTACCAGTACCGGATCGGTGAGACCGACACCTGGCACACCGTGCCCACCGCGGACGTCCGCGCACTTGACGGCTCCGCCGCGGGTGCCTGGCCCGTGGCCGCACCCGGTGGCGTACCGGCCGCACTGACCTGGAACGTCACCGACACCCTGGCCCAGGACGGGCCGGTGGACGTCCGTGCGGCCTTCACCGACGGCACCAGCGCCGACAACTCCCCGGCCAACACGGTCACGGTGGACCGCAACGCCGGCTCCGCCCCGTCGCTGACGGCCGGTCCGGCGTCAGTGAACGCCCTGACCGGGGACGCGGCGATCAGCGCCACCGACGCCTCCGGATTCGACCTGTCCGTCACCCGCAGTGCCACCTCGCGCCGTCCCGCCAACGGGTCCGCGCAGGAGGGGCAGGTGGCCGTCTTCGGTCCGCAGTGGACCTCCGGCACCACCGCGGAGACCACCAACTCCGACTGGTCCTACCTCCACGCCACCTCCGCCACCTCGGTGGCCCTGGTCGACGCAGGCGGGAACCCGACCGGTTTCACCGCCACCACCGGCGGCGGATGGAAGCCCGAACCCGGCTCCGAGGACCTGGCGCTGACCGGAACGCTCACCGGTACCTTCACGCTGAAGGACAGCGACGGCACGACCACCACCTTCGCCAAGGTCGATCCCGCCGCCACGGCGTGGCAGGTCAGCTCGACGTTCCTGCCCACCACCGACTCCACCACGCAGGTGGTCTCGGAGAAGGTCACCGTGGGCAGCACGGTGCTGGCACGTCCGAAGTACGTGGTGGCTCCGACCTCCGCGGTCACCCAGGCCACCTGCGCCGCCACGCCGGCGACCAAGGGATGCCGGGTCCTGCAGTACGTCTACGCCACCGCCACCACGGCCGGCGCCTCGACCTTCGGCGACTACGCCGGCCAGGTCTCCCAGATCAAGCTGTGGGCAACCGACCCGGGCGGTTCCGCGGCCACCGCGTCGACGGTGGCCCAGTACGCGTACGACACCGCCGGCAGGCTCCGCCAGGAGTGGGACCCGCGGATCAGTCCCGCGTTGAAGACGGCCTACGACTACGACAGCGCCGGCCGCATCACCACTCTCACCCCGGCCGGTGAACTGCCGTGGACGTTCGCCTACGGCAACGTGGGCAACACCGCCACCGCGAGCGACGGCATGCTGCTGTCGGCCTCCCGGGCGACCCTGACGCCGGGCAGTGCCACCCAGACCAACGGCACCGCGACCACCAGCGTGGTCTACGACGTTCCGCTGAACGGCACCGGCGCGCCCTACGCCATGGGCAGCAGCGACGTCGCCGCATGGGGGCAGGGCGACGTGCCCTCGGACGCCACCGCGGTCTTCCCCCCGGATGCCGTCCCCGCCTCGCACGACG
Source organism: Streptomyces sp. NBC_00433 (assembly GCA_036015235.1). Classification (NCBI taxonomy): domain Bacteria; kingdom Bacillati; phylum Actinomycetota; class Actinomycetes; order Kitasatosporales; family Streptomycetaceae; genus Streptomyces; species Streptomyces sp. NBC_00433. The sequence goes on from CP107926.1 coordinate 8,897,391, forward strand.
GTGCGTCGCTGGCCGACGACGCATACCGGCGCGCCAGCGTCACCTACACCGACCCCTCGGGCCGGGAGGTCAACACCGCCGGCCCCGGCGGGCACCTCACCACTACCGAGTACGACCAGTTCGGCAACACCGTGCGCGAACTGACCGCCGCCGACAGGGAGCTGGCGCTGGCCACGGCCGGCGACGGCCTGGCCAAACAGCAGCGACTGGGCATCGACGGCCTCGCCACGGCCGACCGGGCGCGACTGCTGTCGACCCTGTCGGTCTACAACAGCATGAGCGTGGCGGCGGACGCCGGCACCGACAAGGACACCGACCCGGCCAACGCCGGCCAACGCGAGCTGGAGACGTTCGGGCCGCTGCACATGGTGACCCTCGTCTCGCCCCTGCACGCGGCCGACGGCGGCACCGACCTCCCGGCCGGATCGTTCGTGCCGGCGCGACAGCACACCGTGACCGCCTTCGACCAGGGGCGCCCGACCGACGGCACCGCCACGGTGGCCGACCAGCCGACGACCGTCGTCGTGGGCGCGGCGGTGCTGGCCGGTGACACCTACTCCGGCGACGGCGACGTGCAGACCAGTACGACCGGCTACGACTGGGTCATGGGCCTGGCCAACCGCTCGGTCACCGATCCGGCCGGACTGGACGTGGTCAGGACCACCGGCTTCGACGCGCAGGGCCGCGTCATCAGGACCGCACTGCCCAGGTCCACCGGGTCCGACGCCGGTGCGACGGTGACGACCTACTGGTCGGCCACCGGCACCGGAACGTGCAACGGCCGACCCGAATGGGCCGACCTTGTCTGCTCCGTCGGCCCGGCCGGCGCGATCACCGGCGGCGGCAGCAACCCGGCGCAACTGCCCACCAGGACCACCACCTACGACCGCTGGGGTGACACGGCCACCGTCACCGACACCGCGAACGGCATCGCCCGCACCACCACCACCACTTACGACGGCGCGGGACGCAGAACTGGAACCTCGGTGACCGGCGGCGTGGGCACCGCTGTACCGGACGTCACCTTCTCCTACGATCCGGCCACCGGCCAGCAGACCACCACCAGCACCGCGAGCCAGACGACCTCCACCGGCTACGACGCCCTGGGCCGGCAGGTGTCCTACGCCGACGGCACCGGCAACACCACCACCACCTGGTACGACACGCTGGACCGGCCGACGAGGGTCACAGACTCGGCGCCCTCGACCACCACCTACACCTACGACACCGCCATCGACCCCCGGGGGCTGGAGACCTCCCGTTCCGACTCGGTGGCCGGAACGTTCACTGCCACCTACGATGCCGACGGCGACCTGGCCGGCGAGACCCTGCCCGGGGGCTTCACCCTGGCCCTCACGCGTGACGAGAGCGGCACGCAGACGTCGCGCACGTACACACGTGACAGCGACGGGCTGATCCTGGCGACCGATGCGGTCACCCAGACCGTGCAGGGCCAGCAGGCCAGCCACACCACCGACACCGGTGCCCAGGTCTACGCCTACGACGCGGCCGACCGCCTCACCCGCGTCGACGACACCCAGCAGGGCACCACCACCCACCGGGCCTACGCCTTCGACGGCGACTCCGACAGGACCGGCCTGATCACCACCGTCGACAACCCCGACGGCACCGCGGGCACCCCGGTGTCCACCGCCTACACCTACGACAGTGCCGACCGCCTGCAGACCCAGGGTGGGAACGGCGGCATCGTCTACGACGCCTTCGGGCGTACCACGGCCCAGTCCTCGGGCGCCGTCATCGGCTACTACACCGACGACCTCGTCCGCCAGCAGACGTCCGCCGACGGCGCCAGCCGCCAGACGTGGACGCTCGACCCCGCCGAGCGTCTGGCCTCCTGGACGACCGAGACGAACACCGCCGGCACCTGGAACCAGACGGGCGCCAGGACCAACCACTACGGCGACGGCACGGACAGTCCGAGCTGGACCGCGGAGGACACCAGCGGCACCCTGACCCGCAACGTGCGGGGCATCAGCGGAGACCTCGACGCCGTCACCGCCGGCGGCGGCACGGTGCTGCAGCTCACCGATCTGCACAGCAACGTCACCGTCCAACTGCCGCTGGACACCGCGACCGCGCCCACCGCACTCGCGTACGACGAGTACGGCAACCCGCTCACGGGAGCGGCGGTCCGCTACGGCTGGCTCGGCGGCAAACTCCGCTCGGCGGAGACGGTCACCGGCGCCACGCTGATGGGGGTGCGCCTGTACGACCCGACCACCGGCCGCTTCCTGTCCACCGACCCGCTCCCCACTGTCGGTGCCAACGCGTACGACTACGCCACGCAGAATCCGGTGACCCGTTCGGATCTGACCGGCATGTACTGGTTGTTCGACTTCTACCACTGGAAGGGGCACATCGGTTTCGGTTTCACCGTCCAGCAGGCCCGTATGATGTACCAGGGCTACCTCTGGGGCGCCGCGGGCCTCATCGGCGGGCTGTGCTCCTGGGCGCTGGGCGGCATCGGGGCGGCCATCTGCCTGGGCGTCGTCGGGGTCATCGTCGGCGTCATGTCTCAGGCCGTCAGTGCCTGGGGAACCTACAGGTACCGGGAAGTGGTCTTCTCCTACGGCTGGCACTGGAGCTGGTACGGAGGACACCCGTACTTCCATCACTCCGCAACTCACACCTGGTGGTAGGCGAGAACATGGCGACGAACATCGTCAAACGCACCGCACTGCTGGTCTCTGTCGCCGTGGTCGCCTTCGTCGTGGGGTGGCTCGTCAGCGGCAGGCGGTTCCCTCCCGCGTGGGAGCTGGTGACCTGGCTGTGCATCTGCACCGTGGCGGTCGCCACCGGCCTGTGGCTGCGTGAGCGGCGCTCGACGCGGCCCTGAGCCGACAGGGCGGGCCCGTTCCCCGGTCCGAGTGGACCGGGGAACGGGCCCGCCGCGTATCAGTGGTGCGGGCCCGGCCGGGGCGAGGCGGGGAGCGGCTCGGCCGCCACGGCCGGGGCGGGCGGGCCCAGCCGGGCGAGCAGCAGGGCGACGACGGCGGCGAGTTCGGCCGCGCTGCGCGACTACGCGGACGAGATCGACGGGGTACGCGTCATCTACTTCGTCACCGCCCTGCGGAACCTGTCAAAGCGATTGAGGCAGGTAGTTCGTTCTAACGCTGCGTCGGGATCGGTGGGTCGTCCTTCGGTTTGTTGATCCAGACGGTGCCTGGGAGTTTGGGTGGTTCGAGTGGCCTGCGGACGAAGCGTTCGGGGTGGCGTTCGTAGACGGCCTGGAGGATGTCCGCGCGCATGTCGCGGAGCCGTTCGGCGAGGCCGAAGTGCACGTGGTAGGGGGTGTGGAGACCGATCCCGGAGTGCCGATGCTCCTCGTTGTACCAGTGGAAGAAGCGGGTGCACCATGCCTTGGCGTCCTCGAGGGAGCCGAAGCGCTCGGGGAAGTCGTGCCGGTATTTCAGGGTCTTGTACTGGCTCTCGCTGAAGGGGTTGTCGTTTGACGTCTTGGGCCTGGAGTGGGACTTGGTGACACCGAGGCCGGCCGGCATCTGGGCGACGTTCTGCGCGACCATCGGCGACCCGCGGTCCGAGTGGATGGTCAACCGCCCGCGGTCGAGGCGGTACTTGGCGACGGTCTCGGACAGGAAGCGTTCGGCGAGATCCTTGTTCTCACGGTCGGCGACCATCCAGCCGACGGTGTAGCGACTGAAGATGTCGATGATCGTGTAGAGGCAGTAGTAGACGCCCTTCACCGGCCCCCTCAGCTTGGTTATGTCCCACGTCCAGACGCGGCCTGGGCCCTCGGCGACGAGCTCGGGGATCTTGCGGGGCGGGTGGACGGCCTGCCGCCGGCGTTCACGGACCTCACCGTGGCGGCGCAGGAGCCGGTACATCGTCGATTCCGAACACAGGTAGACGCCCCGGTCCAGCAGGACCGCGTATATCTCGGCGGGCGCCATGTCGGCGAACTCGGGCGAGTGCAGCACGTCCAGAGCAATTGTCAAATCCTGTGTATCGGTGAGTTTGGTCGGACTTCCCAGGTCGGGCTTTGAAGTTGATCGTTGTGCACGATGATGTCTGCGTGGTCGGTCGGACGGGCTGTGGCGAAGTAGAGCTGCTGGGCAGGGATATAGCGGTTGCGCCAGGACCTTTCGATCTCGGCTGTGTCGGCGATGGATGATCCGGCCAGCGCTGCATCTCGGTCTTTGGCGCGATCTATCGTCTGCTCGAATGGGACGGACACGAAGATGCTCAGGTCCCACCGGTCGATGAGTTCTGGGCGCAGGAGGAAGACGCCGTCGAAGAGCAGTACGGCGTCTTCGGGGGCGGTCGTGGCCGGCGGGGACGAAGGGGTGTCGGTGTCGGCGTCGTAGACCGTGTGCTGGAACCTTCGGTTTCCGCCCGGGCCGAGCGGATCGAGCAGGACTCGGCACAGCGCGGCGTGGTCGTGGGCGTCGAAGTAGCAGCCTTCGGCGGAGTACTGGCCGCGCCGGTAGCGCTGTGCACGGGGGAAGAGGAAGTCGTCGATGGTCGCGCGGATGACGTCGTGGTCCTGCGCGCGCAGGACGACAGCGAGCTCGTCGGCCAGCGTGGTCTTGCCGGAGGCGGGCGGCCCGTCGATGGCGACCCGGAGCGGGTGCGCGGTCGTGATGGACGTGATCACCTCGGTCAGTCTGCGGATGAGTTCCCCGCGGGTGCCTTGGTCCACTGCTGCCTCTCTTACGGTGTCTCGGTTTAGCACCCCATGTCAGGCTGCGGTCGCTGGCTCGCGTTCGACCAGGATGCCGCGTTCGAAGCGGGCGCCGGCTCGGACGAGGGCGACGAGGTGGGGTGCGGTGATCGCGCGCCAGCGGGCCTGGGCGGACTCGGCGAGCTCGTCCTGGACACCGCTGACGGCGTCCCCAAGGTCCCCAGCCCGGGGATCGTCATCATCGACGAGATCGACGCACACCTGCACGTCTCGTGGCAGAAGCGAATCGGCGGCTGGCTCAAGACGCACTTCCCGAACATCCAGTTCATCGTCACCACTCACAGCCCCTACATCTGCCAGGCGGCCGACCCGGGCGGCCTGATCAGGCTCCCAGGCCCCGACGAGGACAGCCCAGTGGAGACGGTGCCCCAGCATCTGTACGACCGGGTCATCTTCGGAAGCGGAGACGACGCCGTACTCTCCGACCTCTTCGGGCTCGACACCCCCTACTCGGAACAGGCAGAGCAGAAGAGGGAAGAGCTCGTAGCCCTGGAACTGGACGTTGTACGCGGCAACGCCACAGAGCAAGAGAAAGCCCACTACCGTGACCTCAAACGCAAGCTGACCAGCTCCCCGGCAACCCGTGTCGACGAGATCGCAGCCCGGCTCCACTCCCGCACCCGGCGGGAACCATGATCCGCATCACCCGGGTGCCGCTCCCGCAGACGGCCCTGACGAAAATGGTCGGATACACAAGCGACATAGGACAGGCATCCGTTCCCCGGCAGCGGGCACGGGAGTTATGGAAGCACACCACCGTCCGGAAGCACATACACCCGGTGCTGAAAAGCACCCTCGCGGAGATGGCGCCCGGGCTGGAACGCTGCATGTACTGCGGGGACAGCCAGGGCACAGACATCGATCATTTTGAGCCCCTCCGGGTCAACCCGCTCAGGACCTTCGACTGGAACAACCACCTGCTGGCGTGCTCCCTGTGCAACAGCCACCTGAAGCGTGACCAATTCCCGACTGCCGACGACGGAACGCCCTTACTGATAGACCCCAGTCGCGAGGATCCTGCCGCGCACCTACACCTCTCACTTGCTGCAGGTGTATATCTGGACCTCTCGGACAGAGGCAAGGAAACGATCACCATATTCGGTCTCAACCGGAGGATTCTTGTTGAGGGGCGCCTCCGTGCCTACCGACTCACTCCGCTTTTACTGGAGCGTTGGCGCGATGCCTTCGAGCTCGGCGATGTGGAGCGTGCGACGCGTTGGGCGGGCGACATCTGGGAACAGCCGACCGCCGATGTCGTCCACGCCATGTTCCACCACGCAGTCACACCAGGAGCCGAAGACGTCTTCGCGGACGAGCCCGAGACTCTTGCCTTACTGCGCGACCCGGTAGTCCGTACGGCCCTGCTCCCCACTGGCTGAGCTTGCCACAGCGCCTTCACGGCCCGGGCTGGTACCAACGTTCACTGTCGAGCAGAACGGGGAGAAGACACGGTCTCTCCCTCGGCTGCACGCCGGTGCGCCGGCTCTGGAGGGAGCGTCCTGGCCGTTGCCGGGATGCGGCCGGTGCTGTGGAGGGCAGCGGCGAGGACAGGGGCCAAGGCATGCGCCGCGTCCTGCGGTGACAGCCGTACGTCGATCCCTGCTACGTGCAGTTCGGCGAGCTGTCCGCGCGGTGCTTTTACGCGAAGACGGCGGTGGATGGCACCAGATGGGGAGGGGTGCACGACCACGGCTGCGCCGGCCCCCTCGGGGGAGTATCCGGCGGTGTAGGTGAGCATCTGGTGGATGTCACCGGCTGAGATGGACCTGTTGTCGTAGCGCTTGTACTTGGCATCCACGGCCAGGAACGTCGGCGGCGTGTTCGCGAAGCACAGCAGGACGTCGGGGCGGAAGGGGGAGTGGGATGAGCGGTCACCGGACACCTTGATCGCCGAGCCGCCGGAGGACGGCACCGGGCGCCCGTGCATCCCGACGGCTACCTCGGCTGCCATCCGTCTCACGACCGCCTCCCACAGAACCTCCATACGCAGTAGCAGGGAATCGGCGGTGTGCCCGGCATCGACCAGTAGGTCGTCGATGCCGCCTCCGTCGAGGAGCAGCCGGGCCCAGGCGTGAGCCGGGCGGTACCGTGCGTTGAGTCGCGTGTACCTGGCTCTCGCAAGCATCTGCACAGCCGCGGCGGGGGTAGTGGGCTGAGGGAAGAGAGCGGCAGTGTCGGCTGCCGCCCGCGCCGGCTCCCGGCGGTCGGCGAGTCGCGCTGCACGGTACAGGGCGGCGCCGCATACTTCGTTCTCCCAGATGGCGGCGTCCCGTTCGAAGGCGCGGAGGTGGAGCCGGTCGAGCTGGCCGTACCGACGGGAGACCTGGGCGGCGAGGTCCAGACGTCCCCGCAGCACCGACTCGACCAGATCGCGGCGGACGTAGTCTCGGCGCAGGCCGCCGAGGAGGAGCGCGCGGCACTCCGCGACGAGGGCAGAGATGACCAGGTCCGTGAACCCGGCGCGGTCGGTCTGCCATCCGCGGGGAGTCGCCGCGTGCCGGACCGGCAGATGGAGGGCATAGCACAGCCAGCTGACCAGCCGGCTGCCGTCCACCGCGGTCTTGGGCTCGATGACCAGCCGGATGCGGTCGAGTACCAGCACACCCACCGTCGACAGTGCCTCGATGCGCCAGCCGTACCGTGTCTCGGAGACCCTCAGGCACCGCTGCTCGGTGAGCGACCGCAGGCGGCTCAGATCCGCGTCTGTCAGCTGTTCCCCCCGCACTTCACGGTACTCGTACTCTCCCAGGCGGACCTCCTGAAGTCGGCCGCGAGGATCACCCATCGAGCGCCTCGTCGACGCCTGCGGCGGTGAACTCTGCGGCGAGCGCGGCGGCCAGCTCGTCCGCGGGTATCAGCGCGAGGCGTCCGGTCTGCGGATCGACCAGCCCGCCGAGCAGGTCCCGAAGCAGGTCAGCGCTGCCGAGGGTGTAGTCCTCCAGCAGTGGGACGATGTCGTCGTGGAAGGCGGCGGCGAGGTGCGTGTCGCTGATGAGCGGCTCGCCGTCGCGCAGAAAGAAGGCGTGGCCGAGCTGGTGGTCGGCGTCCAGGAACCGGACGATCCTGGAGTTGAGATCTTCGAAGAACGCGGCCAGGTCCAGCGGCCCCACTGATCCGGAGACCACGTCCGCGTCAGGACCCACTTCGATGAAGGCGAACCGGCGCCGGATCGCTGCGTCCAGGTGGCCGACGCTGCGGTCTGCCGTGTTCATCGTCCCGATGAGGCGCACATTCGGCGGCACGGAGAACGATCGGCCGCTGACGGGCAGGACCACTGGCATGTCGCGCTTGTCGGGCTCGAGGAGGGTGACCAGCTCGCCGAAGATGCGCGGCAGGTCACCACGGTTGATCTCGTCGATGATCAGCAGAAAGATGCGGTCGGGTTCCTCGGCCGCGGTGGTGCAGAGGTCGAAGAAGACACCGTCAGTGAGCCGTAGCGACAGCCCGCTGCCCGCACCGGCCGGAGCGGGCTTGAAACCCTCCACGAAGTCCTCGTAGCCGTAGGAGGGGTGGAAGGTCACGAGGCTGACCGTAGGCCGGGCCGATCCGGCGCCGTCCTCCCCCTCGTCCTGGTCGAGGATCCGCTCGGCCTCGCGCGGCGTCAGCCGGAACGCGGTGCCCTGCATGCGGTGCACCTTCGGCTCGCTGAGGCTCAGGATCGGATCGGTGTTGAACTCCTCCCAGGTAGGGCCGTCAAGCCGACGGACCCACTCCACGCTCACGCACTCGTCCTCGTTGGACAGGTCGATGCCGGTGATGCGTCCCAGGGCGACGGCCTTCTTCGTGGGTTTGCTTTCGTATCCGACCACCAGGTCGCCGGGCTGCATCTGCTCGTAGTTGCGGGTAAGCCGGCCCTTCCAGAGGGTGGCACTGCCTTCCTTCTCCAGGTCGTCCCAGCGCCAGTTGCTCTTGTTCCGGCTTGTGACGAACAGCCATACCGCGGGCCGCTCCGCCGATCGGACGGTCGGCGACATCATCGCCTTCACGGCATCTTGGCGCTCCGGTACGGGCGCGTCGATCCGGTCCGCCATACCGGTTATGGCCATGGCAGCGCTCAGCGCGAGCCGGGTCTTCCCGGTGCCGGGCGGCCCGTAGAGGATGACCTGCCCCTTGCGTTCCAGCGCGTCGACGACCCGGGTGACCTGGGAAGTAAGCGCCACGTCCGGGGCCTCGCCGGAATCCGGGCGGCCGGATTCTTCCCCGGACGAGGAACCAGCCGGTGCCGAATCCGCCTGCCGCTGTGCCTGCACCTGCTTCCACAGCTTCTGACTGACCGGGCCGAACGTCTGCCGCCATCCGTTCTGCGGCGATTCAAGGACCTGCGCGTACGAGGTGTCCCACGAGACACCGACCAGATGCGGTGCTTCGGGCGACAGCGCATCGTCGTAGGCGTAGCCGGTGTCCGTCACCGTCCCCACGGCCAGCACCTCAGACAGGCCACGGTTCGCGACGATGCGGTCGCCCGGCTTGAGATCGCGGTACGCCAGCAGCCGGCGGGCAAGGGCCAGATGCCCACCTGCCTTCTTCGGCCAGTGCTCGGTGAGCGCTTCTCGCAGCTCGGTGTCGCTGCCGTACTCGGCGAGGTTGCCCACTTCCCCCCAGGCCACGCAGATGTGGCCGTCGCGCAGGCATGCCTCCCAGTACGCGGCATGCTGCCCGGGGGCGACCTTCAGGAGCCTCGGGGACTGCGGCCGCGGGTCGAACGCCTTGTACAGCAGACGAACGACCTCATGCGGGCTCAAGTTCTCCAACTCAGGACGGGCCAGCACCAGCTCGCGCAGCCGCCGGTTCAACCGCCAGGCCGGGGCACCGGAGACAGACCCGCCGAGGAGACCGATGAAGTGCCGCAAGTGATCGCTGGAGTAGACCGGCAGGAACTCGTCCGGGAAGTACGTGGCGAGGGACTTCGTCACCAGCGCAGGGCCGTAGGCGAGTACCTCCAGGTCGTCCACCCGGTCGAAGGCACCCGCTCCTGCCGTCTCGAACGCCGCTACGAACTCTTTGCGCAGTCGCTGCCACGCTTCCTCGGGGTTCATTCCCTTCAGCGGCGCGGACAGCCTCCACTCTCCGCTGCGGTGGCGGAACATGATGTGCTTGCCGGCGGCGCCGCCCCTGATACTGCCGAGGGCATCGGTATGGAACTCCATCCGGGTACAGAAGGGCGGACCCCACTTCTGCCGCTCGGCGAACCCCAACGCATACCGCTCGAGCGGCAACTCAGGCCAACCTTCCAGAGGAAACTCACGAAGTATCTGCTGCCTCTGCTCCTCGGCCTTCGCCAACTCCTTGGCGTACGAGGCACGGTTGAACGCAGCCACAGCGGCTGCCAGAGCGTCCTGTTCCATGCTGTCACTATGGCGCACTACGGCGCCGTGTACCGGAGATCGTCAGCCAAGGGCTGGGGATCCTGTTGCCTGAGCCCCCTATGCGGTGGAACAGCAGCGTTACGGTACGCGCACGGGTTATGGATTGTACGCGCCCAATGATCATGGTCGCTCTGAAGGGCTGTGGGCTGAGCTGATCATGTAGTTGGTTCGGTTGCCTTTGCTGTGGGGTGGGCTGAGGATCGGCGTTGGCGTGTGGGTGCAGTGGTATCTGATCTGCGTGTTTTGGGTTCTGATCAGATTCATTGACTGGACGCTCATGATCATCGGGTGGCTGGAAGCGTGGACCGACCCGTCTGCTCGCGGGGGTGGACTGTCATGGTCAGCGGGGTCTGCCTGTGGCTAGGGCAGGAGTCGGTAGATGGCTCCGGCTCCGAAGTCGGCGACGTAGGTTTCGCCAGCGGCGGTGGTGGCGAGTTGGCCAGGGTTGGTAAAGGTGTGCTGGTGTCGGCGAGCGGGATGCTCCAGAGCCTGTTGTAATCCTCTCCGGTCGCACGCCCTGGTGACGATGCACAGAGAACGTGAACTGAATCTGGGTTGGTGGCTATCGCGACTGGTGTTCCCTGGACGCGGGTGAGTTCTGTTGCTGTGCCGTCCATTTCCACTCGGTGCAGTGCGCCGTCGTGCACGGCGATGAGCAGGGCTTCGTTGTCCCATGCGAAGGCCATGGGTACGCCTTCTGCCTCTGGATCTACGATTTCGCTGCTTTGGTAGTCGTTGCTGTGGTGCAGCACCAGAATGCGGCGGTCCCCGAGGAGACGGACGGCGAGTTCTCCGTCGTCTCGTGCGGCGATCGTGTCCGTCCCTCGGTCGTGGGCGGAGATCAGGGGCACTGCGGTGACCATCCGGTATGCCCCGTCGCTCGTGTCCACTCGCCAGATGTGGCGGCCGCGTGTACTGACGACGAGGCCCTTGGGGGTGCAGGCGATACCGCTGACCGGTGGGAGGCCCAGGGCTCAGTCGTTCTCGCGGTGGGCCCGATACAGCGGATATGGTCCTGATGCCCCAGCTTCGCCGTGTTGGTGATTCGTGATGGAACGACAGGCAGATGTGGCTCGCAGTGCTACTTGGCCAGCCGCAGTGCTACTTGGCCACATGACTGACTGGTTGGGGGCACTCACGACATGGCCGTCGTGCCTGTCCCTGCGGGTACCAGTAACAGCAGGATCTGGAACCGGGCGGTCGTGCACGGTGATCCTGTCGTCATGGCACACGTACTCGTTACTGGTGGGACCGGCTTCCTGGGCTCCCACACGATCGCGCGGCTCTTGGCGTCGGGGCACAAGGTCACGACCACGCTGCGCTCACTGAAGCGGCAACCTGACGTCGAAAAGATGCTCTCCGTGGCTGAGGCGCCGGGGCGGGAGGGAGTCTCCTACGTCGAGGCGGACCTGGCCTCCGACGCGGGCTGGGACAGGGCCGCAGCGGGGGCTGACTATGTTCTGCACATCGCTTCGCCGTTCCCCGCCTCCCGTCCGAAGGACGAGAACGAATTGATTGTCCCGGCGCGCGACGGTGCGCTGCGGGTGCTGCGGGCCGCGCGGGACGCCGACGTCAGGCGGGTGGTCCTGACGTCCTCGTTCGCCGCGGTCGGCTACGGCCACGGCCCGACGGACCGGGTCTTCTCGGAAGCCGACTGGACGAGCCTGGACGGGCCCGGCGTGACCCCGTACGTCAAGTCGAAGACTGTCGCCGAGCGCGCGGCGTGGGATTTCATCGCCGCCGAGGGCAACGGTCTGGAACTCACCACGATCAACCCGGTCGGGATCTTCGGTCCGGTACTCGGTTCCGACTACTCCAGCTCGATCCGCATCATCCACGCGATGCTCACCGGTGCCATGCGTGCCGCGCCGCCGATCTGGACCAATACCGTCGACGTCCGGGACGTCGCCGACCTGCACATCAAGGCGATGACCTCGCCGGCTGCCGCCGGGCAGCGGTACCTGGCACTGGCAGGCGAGCCGATCTCCTTCGAGCAGATCGCGCTCGTCCTTCGCTCCCAGCTGGGCGAAGCGGCTGCGAAGGCCCCCACCCGGTCGGCCCCCGCCTGGCTGCTGCGGCTGCTGTCCACGGTCAGCCCGCAGCTGCGCGAGACGGTGCCGCAGCTGGGCGTGGTCCGCCGGGCCAGCAACGCCAAGGCCCGTGAGCAGCTGGGCGGGGCACCGCGCTCGAACGAGGAGAGTGTTGTCGCGAGTGCACGCAGTCTGGTGCGGCTCGGCCTGCTCGCCGACTAACGTCGAAGGATGCACGACATGGCGGACACCCTCGGCCACTTCCTGCGGGCCCGGCGGGAACAGCTCAGCCCCCAGGAGGCCGGCCTGGCCGCCGGAGAGCGCCGCCGTGTCCCGGGGCTGCGCCGGGAGGAGGTTGCCCACCTCGCCGGCATCAGCCCCGAGTACTACCTGCGCCTGGAGCAGGGCCGCAACCAGCACCCCTCCGACCAGATCCTCGAAAGCCTGGCCGCGGCGCTGCAACTCGACGACGACGCCGTCGCCTACCTGCACCGCCTCGCCCACCCCACGCCCCCGGCCCGGCGACGCCGTCCCCGCTCCCAGACGGGCCAAGCCGACCTCCAGCCCCTGCTCGACGGCTGGCCCCTCACACCCGCCTACGCCCAGGCGACATCCGGCCGCGTCGTCGCCGCCAACCGCCTGGCTGTGGCCTTGTGCCCGTTCTTCGCCGTGGGGAGCAACCCCCTGCGAGCCGTGTTCCTCGAGCCCGAGATGCGCAGCCTCTACCCCCAGTGGGACGACGTGACCGCCAAAGCCGTCTCCGGACTGCGCGCGACCCTCAGCATCGACGACGCCGATCCCGAACTCCTGGAGACCATCGGCGAGCTGACGGTCGCCAGCGAACGCTTCCGCACGCTGTGGGCCAGACGGGAGGTCCGCCGCCGCGCCGCCGGGTACACGCGGTTCAACCATCCCTTGGTCGGGCAGCTGGAACTGCGCTACGAGAAGCTCCTCAGGCCAGAGGCACAGCAACTCCTCGTCGTCTACCACGCCGACCAGGGCTCACCCAGCGCCGAGCGCCTGCAACTGCTCACCAGCCTCTGACCCCGGGCACTGACAGCACGCCTCGCCCGGACTCGGCACCGAAGCCGAGACCGCGGTGGTCAACTGCCGCTGAAGGTCACAGCAGACGCGCAGGCACGGATCCCGGTGAACATGGAGTGTCGAATTCACTGATCACCACAACGGAAGACCGTTGCCTGCCGCGTCATCATCGCCCATCCCCGCCGGGCTGGGCCAACTCGCCGGTTCCGATCCGGCCCGTCCCGATGACCTGCCCGGCCTGCTGGACCGGCTGCGTCGCCTGCCCGACCCGCGCCGCCTGAGGGGCCGACGCCACCCGCTGTCGTACGTCCTGGCCCTGGCCGCCTGCGCGGTCCTGGCCGGAGCGAGTCCCTCAGCGCCATCGCAGAGTGGGCCGCTGACGCCCCTGACCAGCTCCTTCTCCACTGCGGGGCCGCGCTGCGCGATCCGGACCGGCCCTACCGGGCCCCCAGTGAGACGACCGTGCGCCGGGTACTGCAACGCGTCGACGGCGACGCCCTCGACGCAGCGATCGGCGGCTGACTCACCGCCCGTGCGGACGCCTCCCGCGCCGCCGACGAGGACAAATACCCGCCGTCTGGCCCGGTGCGGACAGCGGTCGCGGTGGACGGCAAGTCCCTGCGCGGCGCGACCCGCGCCGACGGCCGCCGTGTCCATCTGCTGCCCGCCTGCGCGCTTGCGCAGCGACTCCAGCGCATCCCCCGACTACGCGGATACCATTCGCGTTCATGCGTGCACGCCAAGCCACTGACACCTGAGGCGCCGTGAGGCGCAGCCGGGCATTGACGACCCACCGCTGCCTAACCGCCAGCGAGATGCGGGCCACCCAGCGAGCAACTGCCCAGGATGGCCTTCGCGGACGTGGAGCTGCTCCGCGCCCCGGAAGCGCGGCAGAGCAGCGCGGACCTCTTCGCTGCCGAAGACGCAAGGTCAGTCTGGCGGCCCGGAGCCTCGGTGCGCAGCCCGAATGGAGTGGCAGCGGGCGGGGTGCTGTCGACCCGGCATACGGTTGCTCCTTTGCGCCGTACGACTGGTGGGCGCGCCGGGTTTGTTGGGGCCCCGCGGGTCGCTTCGCTGCTGCCTTGGTGGCGTCGGAGAATGCGGGGCCGGAGCGGCATACCCGGCAACTGGGGCGAGCGAGGACAGGCCATGGCAAGCGCGAGCGGACGAGAAGGACAGCCCGTTCACGGGGGGAAGGTCGTGGGCTGGCTGTCGAAGGTGTTCGAGCTCACCCCCGCTGGGCTCAACTGGCCGCGAGGGGTGTTGTTCCTGGACATGGCGCTGGTGCCGCTGGTCGTCTTCTGGGCGATCGGGCATGAGCAGTACCTTCTGAGCGCCTTGTTCGGCCTGCTGTTCTCGTGGCTGGCTGACCCGGGAGGCGGCTTGGGACACCGTGCGTGGCATGTCGCCGTCTTCGCGGCCATCGGCGCCGGGCTGACCGCGCTGGGATTCGGCATCGGGGGAGAGGCGTGGGGGTGGCTGGTGCTGGCGACGTTCGCGGTCACGCTGGTGGCCGGCCTTTCGATCGCGTTCGGGGTGCACCGGTTCGTCAGCGCGACGCTTCTCAACCTGTGGTTCGTCATCGCCTTCGCGTCCGGGTTCAGCCTTCACCATGCGGCCCGCATCACCAGCTACACCTGGGCTCAGGTGGTTGCCTGGGCGGGCGGGGCGGGACTGTGGATCGTGTTGACGTTCCTTTGGTGGCTCGTCAGCGGGCGTCAGGAGCGGCCCCAGCCGGTCGAGGAGATCCCTGGTGACATCTCGCGGCGGAAGCTGACCGCGCCGCTGATCATGTTCACGGTGATCCGGGCCCTGGTCATGGCCGGCACCGTCGCGCTGGCCTTCGGACTCAACCTGTCGCACGGCTACTGGATGACGATCGCGGCCATGATCGCGATGAAGCCGACCCTGTCGCAGGCCATGCTCGTATCCGCCCAGCGCCTGACCGGCGCGGCCATCGGCGCCGTCGCGGCCGGCCTGCTGCTGCTGATTCCTGCCAGTGAAACCGGACTCAAGCTTTTCGCGGTGACGCGCGGACTCGAGGTGGTCGCGCTCGTCCTGCTGATGCACGGGGTGGCGATGAAATTCTGGAACTACGCGCTCTACTCCGCGGCCATCGCCGCCGGAGTGCTCATCCTGGTGGACCTTCCGCAGCCCTCCGACTACGCCGCCGAAGGCTACCGGGTGCTGTGGACGCTCTGCGGTGTAGCGATCGCTCTGCTCGTCATACTGCTCGCAGGCCTGCTCGCCAAGCACACCGCCAAAACGCCGCCACAACCCGCCTGAACGCTTTTCGAGATCCGTCGACGGCTTGGTGCGCGCCGTGCCGCCAGGCCGGTGACCGCCCCCGTGTCCTGCTGCAGGAGACGACGACCGCCCAGGAGAGTGAGTCCCTGGTCAGCGGGTGACGAGGACAGTCACGGGCATCGGTTCCGGGCAAAGGGAGGGACGCCATGGAGACGAAGAGCGACCGCCTGTCCATGCTGCTGGCCGCCCTGCGATCCCTGGTGTCAACGGGTCTGCTCGTCACCGCTTACTACGTGCTTCCCCTGGCATCGCCCGTCAGCCCCGCCACCGTCTTCGCGTTCATCGGCGGCACGGCAGCGGTGGCAGTCCTGCTGTCCTGGCAGATCGGCGTGATCAGGCGCTCCGCTCGGCCCACGCTGCGGGCGGTCGAGGCACTGGCGACGACCCTCCCACTCTTCCTGTCGCTCTACGCGGCCGCCTACTACCTGCTGCAGCGCAGCGCGCCACAGAGTTTCGGCGGACCGCTGTCGCGGACCGACGCCCTGTACTTCACGCTGACCGTATTCAGCACAGTCGGTTTCGGGGACATCACCCCACACAGCCAGGCGGCACGGATTCTGGCCATGGGGCAGATGACGCTCGATCTCCTGTGAACTTCGGTCTCGGCGTCCAGGCGTTCCTGACGGCCTGTCGCCTATTCTCTAACGACATGTCCGGGCTCTAGAGGCTATGGGCGCAGCTCAGGCGTATGTTTCTTCCCAACAGTTGATCTCCGAGCCAGTTGGGCTCTGCGGTTGGAGTTCCAATAGACGTAGCGTTAGCTGTCGTCCCCGGTGTAAATGGAGCAGGCTGACCGGGAGGGTGACGGTGCGCACGACGTTCAGTAGCGCCCGCGCGGTACCCCCGTGAGTAGAGGGAGCAGAGCGACGAGCGTGGCCAAAGTCGAGCCCGGCGTGCGGTACCCCCGCGTGTAGGGGGGAGCAGTTCCGCCACCACCGTGAACTCGCCCCGATGCCCGCGTTACCCACGCGGCGGCTGGGGGAGCAGATGCCGAGCGGGTGCCGGGACTATCCGCCGAGCGCGGTACCCCATTCGTAGGGGGAGCAGGCCGCAGGACTCGGCACCGCCACCGGCTACGGCGCGGTACCCCCATGTGTAGGGGGAGCAGTACGCGCAGGCGGGCCACATCACGCGGCCGGCCGCGGTACCCCCATGTGCAGGGGGAGCAGGACGCAGCTGTTGACTGGTGGCGTGGGCAGACCGCGGTACCCCCTCGCGCCGGGGGAGCAGGTCAAGGTACTGGCGGGCGCCGTGCAGGAGGGCGCGGTACCCCCTCGCGCCGGGGGAGCAGCTTCTTCCCGCCTGGTGGGAAAGACCCCTGGCCGCGGTACCCCCTCGCGCCGGGGGAGCAGGCTTTCTGACCTGGGCTGTTGTGTGGGCTTGGTTTTTTCTTTACTTGGTTTCTGGGTTCGTTGTCGCTGTGCTTGGTGGGTTTTGCGTCCTGTGCTGTTCATGGTGTGGTTTTTGCGGGCATGTTGTCCAGCGGTTCGCGGCGGGGGCGTTGGGGTCGGTCGGATGCATGCGGATCTATGACCTTGAGTGGTCTGTTGTGGTCGTTTCCCAGTGTTTTTCTGTCGATGGTGTTTCGGCGAGGACGCTTCGTTGAGCGGGGCTTCATCGTGGTCGTGGTCGTGGTCGTGGTCGTGGTCGTGGTCGTGGTCGTGGTCGCGGTCGTGGTGATGGCTGTGGAGGTGGGTGCTGGTGGGTGTGGTGGAAGATGCAGGGCGCGGGGGAATCTCGTTGGGTCCCTGGGGGAAGTTCGACAGCGCTACGGGGGAGTCGTATGCATTGTTGTTTCATTTGCTGGATGCGGGTGCGGTGGGGGAGGTGTTGTGGCGATGGTTTTTGACGGCGCGGCAGCGGCGGCTCATCGCTGATGGTTTGGGGGTGCCGCTGAAGCAGGCGGGCCAGCTGGTGGCGTTTTTTGCGGCCTGTCATGACATCGGGAAGGCGAGTGCTTTTCAGGCGTGTGAGCCGGTGGCGTGGGCGCGTGTGGGGGAGGCGCTGCGGGCTGATGCGGGTGGGTGGGTGTGGATGCCGCACGGTCGGGCGTCGATGGTGGCGCTGTTGCCGGTGCTGGTGGAGTTGGGCTTCGAGGTGGCGGGCAACGAGAGCGCCGGTGTGCGGGTGGCGCAGGTCGCCGGTGGCCATCATGGCGGGTACCTGGCGTTGGACGTGGCGGGCGAGCTGAAGCAGGACGGCAGGCTGGGCGGCCCGCTGTGGGCGGACCTGCGGCGTCGGTATGTGCTGGTCGTGCACCATCTGCTGGGTGTGGACGCGGTGCCGTCACGGATGTCGGCGCAGGCGGCTGTGCTGATCACGGGTGTGGTGATGCTCGCGGACCGGTTGGTGAGCCAGCGCGGGTACTGGACTCGGCGGGCGTCGGCGCCCGCAGTAGGTGCGGCCGAGCACATGGCCGGTTCTCGGGCGCAGGCCCCGCGGCTGGTGGACCGTGCGGGGCTGACCCGGGTGGTACTGCCTGAAATGCCGTTCGCCCGGGCGCACGGCCTGCCGGAGCCCAATGCGATGCAGGCGTCGCTGATGACGGGTCTGGGGCAGGCGGGGCTGGGCGGTAGGGGTGCGATTGTGCTGGTGACGGATGGTACAGGCGGTGGTAAGTCCGCGGCGGGTCTGGAAGCGGCGCGGTTGCTGAACGCGGCCTGTGGGACGGCGGGCTGGTGCTGGCTGCTGCCGACGACGGCGACGGCGGATGCCGCCTACGACGTTGCGGCGAGGTATGTGGAGGCGCACGGCGCGGACAGGTCGCCGCTGGGCCTGGTGCACCACCACCCGTGGCTGAACCGGGCCTATACCGACCAGCGGATCGCGGCGGACCTTCACGGCTCGACGCGGGACGCCCCGTGGAACGACACGGTGTGGGACGAGGGCGACGGGGAGGAGCGGGAGCGTCCCCGGGAGGCGGTCACGGTCCCGGACCGGTGGCTGCGCGGGTGGGACAGGGCGCTGCTGGCGCAGTTCACGGTGGCCACGGTGGACCAGGCACTGATGGCGGCCTTGCCGGTGCGGCACAGCCCGTTGCGGATGCTGGCCCTGTCGGGGAAGACGGTGATCATCGACGAGGCGCACGTCCTGGACACCTTCACCTTCCGCCAGTTGGAGCGGCTGCTGGTGTGGCTGGGCGGGTTCGGCACGCCGGTGGTGGTGCTGTCCGCGACGCTGCCTTCCCGGGCGGGGGAGCGGCTGGTTGCCGCCTACCTGCGGGGGGCCGGCACCGCCACTCAGGCCGGGCCGCTGGTCGCCCCGTATCCGGGGTGGCTGATCGCGGACGCCGGTACGGGCGCCACCGTGGTGATGGCGGCTGCCGACCGTGAACGGCACCGCGGGCGGCAGCGCCGCAGCGTCATGATCGGCCGGGCGGACGTGGTGTACCGGCCGCTGGGGCCGCTGCCGCGGCAGGTTCAGGCCGGGGAGCGCCTGGCGGTGATCGGAGAGCTGGTCGCCCCGGTGGCGGCCGGCGGGGGATATGCGGCGGTGATGGCCGCGACCGTCACCGACGCGCAGGAGACTTACCGGTACCTGCGCGACACCCTGGATTTCGGTGGGCAGCCCGCTGATCTGGTGTTGCTGCACGCCCGGTTCCCCGGCCGGCAGCGCGAGCGCCTGATGCGCCGGGTACGGCAGGCCCTCGGCCGCAACCGGCCCTATCCCGGGCGGATGGTCGTGGTCACCACGAGCGTCCTGGACGTCAGCCTCGACATCGACGTCGACGTGATGATCAGCGACCTGGTCCCGATCGGCTGGCTGCTGCAGCGCCTGGGCCGGCTGTGGCGGTTCCAGCACGCCTGGACCGGGCAGGAACGGCGGCCTGCGTGGGTGCGGGAGACCGGCGCGTGCCTGACGGTGTGCCACCCCGTCGGCCCGGACGGCGCACTGGACGTGCCCAAGCACTGGTCACACATCCCCGCGTTCACCCTCCACGCCACCGCCGCGGTCCTCGCCGCGCGCACCGCCGGGCAGCCCCTCCTCCTGCCCGACGCCGTGCCCGCCTTGGTGGAAGAAGTACAGGCCCTCCTGGACACCGAGAAGGGCGCCGCCGTCGACGCCGAACTGCACCGCGCTTACACCGCATTGGTGAGGGCGCAGGAGCACCTCAGCTCCGCCCAGCTGATCCCGCCGCCGCACCGCGTGGCGTCTCTGTTCGACCTGCACCGCCAGCCGCTGACCGCTGCGACGGCCGCCACCCGCCTGGGGATGCTGCCCCGCCCGCTGCTGCCCTGCTATCGCACGCCGCACGGACGGCTGGCCTTGGACGCGGCCGGCCGTTTCGAACTACCCGAAGGGAATCTGCGGCCCGCGCACGTACGGGCCCTCCTCGGCCGGAGCGTGCCGGTGCCCGCGGCGTGGGTGGCCCGCCCGGGCGCCGACCACCCGCGGCCGCCCAGCGCCTGGAGGGGCCACCCTCTGCTGGGCGACCTGGTCCTGCTGCCCCTGACCGCCGACCGGGCGCCGACAGCGTTCGGTGACCACCTGCTGCACCTCGACCCCGAACTCGGCCTGGTGCATCAGCACACCCCCGCCGTCTGACCGCGCGCCGCCGCACAGTGGCCCCCTACGGGCTCCGCTGCGCGGCGCCTTCGGCCGGGCGCCGGGCGCCGGGCGCCGGGCGCCGGGCGCCCCCCACGATGGGTGCTTTTAGCAGACCAGGGGAGAAGAATTCTCATTTATACAGTGATTCACGGGGATCTGTACGGATGCGGCTAACGTGACAGGGCGTGACTTTCGGCTCTGCTGTCGCACTGGCCACGCCTGAACCACCGCCTCTTGGGCTGCAGTTCGGGAGCGGTCGGGTTTGCGACGCCCGGGCCGTCGGGTCGCGCACCGGTTCTCGCATGACGGAGGTGACCTATTCCTCCCCGCCCTTCAGCCTCCGCCGACCGCCCCCGATATCCCGTCGACACCCGCCCGTGGGTGCCGGTTCGCACCGGCAAGCACATAGAGCCTGTGGGATTGCGGGAACTGTTCTGCCGCGCCCACCAGATCCATGATCTTGCGCTTCCCCTCGCCGCGGCCATTGCAGGCTTGCAGCGGATCCTCGTCGCGATCCTTGCCCGCCTGACCGGGTTGGACCAGCCCGGCACCAGCGTGCAGGAGTGGAACCAGCGTCGCACCGACCTGCTCAACACCCGCGGCGGCTTGGACCCGGCCGGTATCGACGCCTACTTCGACCGGTACACCTGGGACGCTTTCGACGTTGAGCGGCCCTGGATGCAGGACGCCTCGCTGGCCGACCATTGCCGGGTCCCTTCCGGGATCAACGCGCTGATCATGGGGCGGCCCTCGGGTGACAGCCTGTGCTGGTTCGAACCGGACACCGACACCGACCCTGCACCGGCTCCCACCGACCAGGCCCTGTGGCACCTGCTGATCAACCACTACTACGGCAACCCGGGCCGCCTGACACCACGCACCGCGGGCGGCACCGCGAGCGGCCAGGGCTCGGCCGGGCCGCTGCGCGGCACCCTGTCCTTCCACCCGCTGGGCCGCACTCTTCTGGAGACCCTGGCGCTGGGCCTGCCGCCGCTGACCGACGACGAGAACACCGCCGCCGACGCCTGCCCCTGGGAAGAGCCGGCTCCCCCCGAGCCGCTGGCACCGCTGCCACCGGTGACCTGGCCCGGCAGGCTGCTGACCGGCCGCTCCCGGCACGCTGTCCTGCTGGTACCGGGACCTGACGGCACGACCGTCACCGACGCCTACCTGACCTGGGCCACCCAGCAGCCACGGCTGGAAGCAACCGACCCCTACCTGGCCTACCGCACCGACCCCAAGGCACCGGTCGAAACGCGCCGCGTCCCGCGCATGGCGGAGACCGGCCGCTCGGTCTGGCGCGACCTGGATGCGCTGCTCCTGGCCGGCGAGGAGAACTCCGCCAGCCCCCGCCCGACCGCCTTCACCACCCTCAACGACCTGCCCGCAGGCGTCCGGGACGCCCTGCGGGTCCGCGTAATCGGCTTCGACCAGGACGTCGTCCTGGTCAAAAACCGCCTGTGGTACAGCGCGCTGACCCCGCCGATCTGGAACTGGGCCCAGGAACACGACCCGGACACCGCCCGCAGGATCCGCGACTGCTGCACCACCGCCGAGCAACTCGGCCACCTCCTGGGCAAGGTCGCCGGCCGCGCCTGGAAAGAGATCACCTCACCACCGGCCGCCACCGCCCGCCCCCACAAGCCCGGCGCGAAGAACCCCGCGTGGTCCGCACGCGCCCGCGCCGCCTACTGGCCGCAGGCCGAAGCCACGTTCTGGCGCCTGATCCACGACACCCCCGACACCCCCGTCCGACCCGCGTTCGCTGCCGACGCGGTGCGCGCCCTGCGCACCGTGTCCACCGCGAGCCTGCCCCAACACGCCCGCGCCGGCGAGGTCCTCGCCGCCGCCATCGCAACCCTGCTGCGGGACCCCACAACCCCCGCGCCTCCCGGCGACCCCACAAGGCCCCCGTATGACGACAGCTGCTGAACGCCACGCCGACCACGACCTGTTCATCGACACCGTCCGTGGCCTGTGCCAGGACCCCGGTGCCCGCAGGGCGATCAGCCGCAGCCGCGGCCGCGGCCTGAGCCACTGCGCCGACGCCCACTCCTACCTGGCCGAGCACGTCTTCCGGCACCCCATCCGCAAGTACGCACCGCGCGCTCACTACACGGTGGCCGCCCTCATCGCCGCCACCAGCACCCCGCACACGCCTGACCAACCGCCCCCCAACACCCCCCTGCACGCCGAGACCGCCGCAGGCACACCACCACCGCTCACCCCGGCGTCACCACCGGGCGCCGACCCGCACCCCCGCACCCCCACAGGCGCCGCCGGCGGCCCGGCAGACGCCACCGCCGGCACCACTGCTTCCGGACCGGCCGGTGGTACCACCAGCGGGCCCGAGGCAGCCCGCGCCGCATGGGATGCCTGGCACCGCCGCCCCGACCTGGGCCGCACCCTCGCCGAGGCCGTCCTGCGCCGCGCCCTCGCACACGACAGCGCCACCCGCCGGCTGAGGGCCCTGGGAAAGCTCAGCACCGACCTGCTCCACCCGCGCCTGCCAGCCCTGGCCAAGCTCCTCGACCAGGCCGGACTCGACACCGACTTCGCCGTCCTGCTCGACGACCTGGTCTGGTGGGACACCGACCGGGCCCGCATCACCAGCGCCTGGACGCTGTCGTTCCACCTCGCCGTGGGCGGCGACACCCCAGCCCCCACCGACCTTGCGGAGACATGATGGCCTCCCGCTTCCTCGAACTGCACATCCTGCACAACGTGCCCGCCTCCCGCCTCAACAGCGACCAGGACGGCGAACCCAAATCCCTGACGTACGGGAACGTCGTGCGCGCGTGCGTGTCCTCCCAGTGCTGGAAACACGCCGTGCGCCACACCATCGAAGAGCAGGCCCAGGAGTACGCCACCCGCACCCGCAACCTGCCCTACCGCCTCACCGAGCGCCTGATCGGCGACGGCTGGCCGTCGGACCTCGCGGCCTTCGCCGCCGCGGAAGTCGCGCGCTGCGCCGGACCGAAAGGCCTCTCCCCAGGCAAAGAACTGCAGACCACCGCAAACATGCTCTACCTTCCCGCCGACGTCCTGACCGGCCTTGCCGCCCTGTGCCAGACCCACCGCGAGGTTCTGACCCAGGCCGCGAAGAAAGCCGCCGACCGCGCCCCGCAGGCGGCCCCCGACACGCCCCCGCCTACCGCCCGCAAACCAGCCGGTAAGAAGCGCCGCACCATCCCGGACACGCGCCTGCTGCCCACCGCCGACGTCAACGCACTGCTGACCGACCGCACCGGCACCATCAACCTGCTCGGGCGGATGCTCACCGACATCCCCGGCGGCACCGTGTCCGGCGCCGTCGACATCGCACCGGCCTTCAGCGTCCACGCCGCCGACTCGCAACCCGACTGGTTCACCACCGTAGAGGACTGGCCCCGCCCCGACACACCCGGCAGCGCCCACATGGACACCGCCTACTTCACCACCGCGACCCTCTACCGCTACGCCTGCCTGAACATCACCGACCTGCAGCGCAACACCGGCGACCTCGACCGCGCCCGCCGCCTGACCGCGCTGTTCACCGAGGCGTTCATCCTCAGCATGCCGCAGGCCAAACGCACCAGCACAGCCCCCCACACCCTGCCCCACCTGGTCCACTACACCATCCGTGACCGCCGCCCCGTCTCCTACGCACCCGCCTTCGAACAGCCCGTCAAAGCCCCCCACGCCGGCGGCTACACCACCACCGCCATCCAGACCCTGTGCGCCTACGCCGCCGCCACCGACCGGCTCCTGGGCACCGCCCACCGCCACACCCACGGCTACACCACCCTCGACGACGGCGACCTGCCGCTCGGCACCGCACACCGCGGCTACGACGACCTCATCACAGCCTGCACCGCCGCCGCCTTTACCCCCACCACTCCGCCGGCCGCAGGCAGCCTCGACACCGCCCTGCTGCCCGCACAGGCAGCCGCCGCATCGTGAGCACACTGCTGCTGCGGCTTGCCGGACCGCTCAGTTCCTACGGCAGCGCATCCTCCTTCCACCACCGACGCGGCACCCACCCCCATCCCACCCGCTCCGCCCTGATCGGCATGTTCGCCGCCGCCCAGGGCAGGCCTCGCCAGCACGCCCTGACCCCACACCACGACCTGCCGGACGAGCCCAGCTACCACGACCTGACCTTCACCATCCGCATCGACCGTCCAGGCACTCTCCTCACCGACTTCCACACTGTCGGCGGCGGCCTCCCCCACGGCGAAGGCCTGCGCATGAGCAAAGGCGGCTACCGCAGCGCTGCCCGCTCCACCCTGGTCACCCGACGCGACTACCTCGCCGACGCGGTCTTCACCGTCGCCGTTCAAGGCCCCGAACCTCTGGTGGAGCGGATCGCCACCACCCTGGAACACCCCGTCTGGGCCCCCTACCTCGGGCGCCGATGCTGCATCCCCGACGAGCCCCTCCTCTTGGCCGCCTCGGTCCCTGACCCCGTCACAGCCCTGCGCGCCGCCGTGCCCCTCTGCCTGACCGCACCCCCGCCGCCAGGGGCGGCCACCACGCCCGTCGACTTCATCTGGGAACAGCAGCCGGACACCACCGTCGCCTGCCGCCACTACGAACTGCCCCACAGCCCCATCGACTTCACCCCCGGTCAGCGCACCTACACCACCTACTCGGTGTGGTCCACCACCGAACCCCTGCCGACCGACCTGTACGCAGGCCCCCAGCCCCTGCACGCCCTGACGGCCTACCGGCACGCCCACCACCGCGCCGACCACACACCCGACCACCTGCTCGACCAGGAGCCGCCATGCCGCCCGCCGTCCTCGACGCCGGCCCCCTGACCGCCGCCCTCACCCACATCCGCCTGCGCCGCAGCAACCCCGACGCCCGCCGCGACCTGCTCGACACCGTCGCCCTCCACAAGACCGTCATGCGCCTGGCCCCCGACAACCTCGGACCCCACCCCCGCCAAACTGCCGGCCTGCTCTTCCGCCTCGAGCCCGGCCCCGCCCCCACGCTCATCGTCCAGACCACCCACCCCCCGCTGCTGCACCACCTGCCGGACGGCTACGGAACCGCCCGCGTCCACGACCTCAGCCCGATCCTGCGCCTGCTGACCGGCGGCATGACCGTCCGCTACCGCATCACCGCCAACCCCATCACCATGCAGTCCCACCCCACCGACCCCGACAAGCCACGCCGCCGCATCGCCCTCAACGGAACCGACGCCACCGCCTGGTGGACCCGGCGGGCCGCCCGCGCAGGACTGGTCATCCACACCACCGATGCCACCATCCGCGCCTTCCACCGCCGCGATCCCGCCGGCCCCTGCCACTCCCTCATCCAGTTCGACGGCCACGCCACCATCACCGACGCCGACCAGCTGCGCCACACCCTGACCCGGGGCATCGGCAAAGCCAAGGCCTACGGCGCCGGCCTGCTCACCCTCGCCCCCGCCTGACAACGCCCGCCCCTGGCCCAGCCCGCGCAGGAGCTACCCCGCATGCCCGCACACATCCCCGCGCAGGACATCGAACTGCGCACCGAATCCGTCCGGCACCTGCTGGAACTGGAACAGCAGAACATCGACACCACACCCCACCGCAAGATCGTCGCCAAGGCCTACGGCGTCGACGAAAAGACCGTGAAACGGTGGATGGACAACGCCCGCGCCCACGGCGGCACCTACACCCCCGCCCAGCGCAAACGCTTCACCCTCACCGCCAACATGATCGACGAAGTCGCCATCCAGCGCGGAAACATCAACGCCACCTGGCAGCGCCTGACCACCCACCCCCACAAAGGTGACCCTCCGCTGCCGTGCCTGGCCACCTTCTACAGCGCCGTCAACGCCGCCCTCGACAAAGCATTCCTCGAGGGACTGCGCCACGGCGAGTGCGCGGCACGCCGCTACACCGTCCACGGCCAGGAGATCTTCGACCACCGCAACCAGGTCTGGGAAGGCGACCACGTCCAGGCGAGCGTGTGGGTCAACGTCGACGGACAGCCCGCCAAGCCGTGGATCACCTGGTTCATCGACGGCTCCACCAAGGTAGTTCCCGGTAAATCCATCACCCCGGGGTTTCCCAACAGCGGCTCGATCATGGCCGCCGCACGTGCCGCCCTGGCCCGCGGCGGCCCCTACGGCCCCTTCGGAGGCCGGCCCCAGACCGTCCGCATCGACCGCGGCGCGGACTTCCTCAGCACTGCCGTCAGCCAGGCCTTCGGCAACCTCGGTGTTCCCCTGCACCCGCTGCCACCCCGCAGACCCGACCGCAAGGGAACCGTCGAGGGCCTCAACAGTGCCGTCAAGTCGAACCTCTTCCAGGGCCTGCCCGGCTTTGTCGAAGACGCCCCGCCCAGCAAGCAGCCCCGAGCCCGGCCCAGCGGATCGAAGAAGCCCGCCAGCACCGACGGCCTGATGTCTTTCAAGGACTTCGTGGCCAAGGTGGAGCGATGGATCGACGAATGGAACCACCGGTGGCCCAAACCCCACCTGGGCGACCGCACACCGGCACAGGCATGGGACGACGACCTCACCGTCATCTTCGACATCGACGCAGAAGCCCTCCACACCTACACCCTCGCCGGTCCCGACAAGCCACGGAAGATCACGAACAAGGGCGTCAGCTGGAAAAACAACCGCTACATCGCGCCCTGGATGAACGACGACGGGTTGGCCGGCACGCTGGTCATGCTGCGGCACATGCCCAACCAGGACCGTGAAGTCGAACTGTACGACGCGACCACCGGCAAGCACCTCGGCTCCGCCATCGCCACCAACCAGGCAACCCCGCAACAGCGCCTCGAGGTACGCCAGGCCGCCGACCGCAAAGCCACACAGATCCGCCGCAAGCGTGACCGCGCCGAGAAACTCCGCGTCGAGCGCCACGCCCCCGTCACCGACCCCCAGCACCCCCAGTACGCCCAGGCGATGTCCCACGACCAGGCCAAGCAGCACCTGCACGAACTCGGCGAACCCGAACCCACAGCCGGCCCCGCCCCGCAGGACGACCTTCTGCCACTTCCCGTCCCGACGCCGATCTGGGCCACCGCCGCACCGACCGGACAGGCACCGAAGCCGCCGCGGCAGTACCCGGCCGAGCCTTTCCTGCCCCTGCCGCCCCCGACCGTCTCCTGGGGCGCAACGTCCGAGCCGCCCGCAGCCGACCCAGAGAGCGACCACTGATGCCCGAAGCCCCCGCCGCACCATCTTTCGACCTGGCGGCCTACCTGAAAGTCCCCGGCGCCAGCCTCGTGCCCACCCAGGCCACCCTCCGCACTCAAAAAGACCTGACCACAGCCATCCAAGGGCACAAAGTCATGTGCGTATACGGCGACTACGGCACCGGCAAGACACTCACCGTCGGCGTCACCCTGCACGACCTCGCCCCAGACGCCACCGTGCCCGTCCAACCCCTGGGCACTGGCATCAAAGCCTTCCGGCACGCCCTCGCCACCGGCCTCAACGTCCCCGGCGACCTGACCAGCGACGCCGCCCGCGACGCAGCCATCCTCGCCGTCCTCGCCCAACGGCCCCACACCCTGCTGTGCGATGAGGCCCAGCGACTCGACAACCGCAGCCTGGACTACCTGCGCGCCCTGTACGACAGACGGGACCTCCACCTGTCCATCGTCCTGGTCGGCGCTCACGACTTCCGCCGAAAGATGCTCGCCCGGGCCGCCTGGAAGAGCCGCATCAAGCTGTGGACCAAGTTCACCCCCCTCACACCTGGCGAAGTCCTCGAGGCCGTGTACAAGTTCCACCCCGTCTGGGGCGCGGCCCCTGCCGCGGACATCCCGGTGATCGACGACGCCGGCTGCCACGGCAACTTCCGGGCATGGGCCGGGCTCACCGACGAACTCAAACGGGCGCTGGAGGAAAACCCCGAACTCACCTACAGCCTCGAGCTAGTGCTCTGGCTCCTGCGCAAGATGAACGGCTTCGACGGGCCGGAGTAGAGCTGCTGTGGCCACAACGCCGGCTCACGCCTTCGCCAGGCTTGCTCATCGATTCGGCTACCCGACGGGTGCAGGCGCGATCTGAAACAATTCCCGGTGACTGAGGAGGGGACATCACGGGAGCACGACCGTCCAACGCCGGTGACGACTACCACTTCTGGTGGGCCTCTAGGCGGGCCCTGGCCCTGATCGACCCGGCGAGCACGCTACGCGTGCTTACGGTCGAGGGCTTGGTGCACGTCGATGATCCCGATGACACCTATGAGGCAGCCGATGTCGCCGAGTACTTCGGCGGCGAGGACGCCACGACGGCCACCGCGCTCGTCATCTCCCAGCTCAAGCACAGCACCACCCGCCCCGACAAAGCGTGGACGGCGTCGCGGCTGTGCCAAATCAAGCAACGCACCAGCTCGGTGACCGGCAAACCGACCGGCACCGCCCGCGCGATCATTCGCGACCTCGCCGACGTCTGGACCAAGTTCGCCAAGGCCCACGGCCGAGACTACGCACTGCGTGTCCTGACCATCCAGCTGGTCAGTAACCAACCGGTCGACGCCCGGCTGGCGCGGGCGGTCGAAGCAGCCAAGAAGGCCATCGCCGCCACCCGGGGGACCCTCCGGGCGGCTGCTCTGCTCAGCGCGCTCACCGACCAGGACCGCACGGTCATCAACACGCTCTACCAGAGCCTGAAGGGCGACCTGGGCAGCGGCGGCTTCTGCGACTTCCTGACGGTGCTGGACCTCTCGGACTGCGGACAGCAGGGCCGCGTAAGCCTTGAGCTCGCTGTCCGCGCCGCGATGTCCGCCCACTCCCCGGACCAGCCAGACACCTCCGCGCTGAAGCTGTTCGACCTCATCCGGCGGCACGCCCTTCCTGACCTCGCCCACCGGCCCGGCATCCGCCGCGCGGACGTCCTGGCCGCCCTCGGCGTCCCCGGAGCCCAGACCCTCTACCCGGCCCCGCCGATGCTGGCCGAGGTCGACGACCCGCTGCCCGCGCCCAGCGCCCACGAGATCGCAGCCGCGGCCCTCGCCGCACCCGGCGCGCGGGTCCTCGTCCACGGCGGCGCCGGAGCCGGCAAGTCCACCACCATGACCCAGCTCCAGGACAGCCTGCCGCCCGGCTCGGTCGTTGTGATGTACGACTGTTTCGGCGCCGGCGGCTACCTCCAGTCCGGGCAGGGCCGCCACAGCCCGCGCAGGTTCATCACCCAGGTCACTAACGACCTGGCGAAAACCTGCGGAACCCCGCTGCTCCTGGAAGCACCCCGCGATGAGGAAGACCTGTGGGAGCAGTTCACCCGCACGCTCCAGCAGGCCGTCGACACGCTCCCCGAGACCGGTCGTCTCGTCCTGGTCGTCGATGCCGTGGACAACGCCGCCACCGCCGCCGAACGTAAGCGGGAGCGAGGCTTCCTGCCGGGGCTGCGCGACCTGGGCCTGCCCGACCGGACGAGCCTGATCCTCACCGCCCGCTCGCACCGCATCTCCCAACTCGCCGAAGGCACCACCGCGACCGTCACGCTGCGCCCCTTCGACCTCTCCCTGTCCGGCGCGCACCTGCGCCGCTATGCGCCCGGCGCCACCGACGCCGAAGCGGCGCTCTTCCACGGGGCGACCGCAGGAAATCCCCGGACCCAGTTCTACGCGCTCAGCGTTGCTACGGCCCAAGGCGACGGGATCCCCGGCATCCTCGCCCAGTGCCGCACCACTCCGGATCACCTCTTCGAAGACCTGGTCAATTCGGCACTCCAGACCACGGGCACCGACGCGGGCGGCCTCCGATGGCTCGCGCTCCTGGCTGCCCTGTCCCGCCCCGTGCGGATCGAACCGCTCGCGCAGGCCCTTAACGTCACCACCGCCCAGATCACCGCCTTCGCCTACGGCCTGCAGCCCGGTGTCACCCTCGAGGGCGAAACCATTGCCTTCCGGGACGAGGACTTCGAGGCGTACGTCATGGGCGTGCTCACCGACGACGACCTTCGCGAGGCCCACCACCGCCTCGCCGACCTGTTCCTGGCAACGCGCGCCACAGATCCCGACGCGGCCACGCACGTTGCAGACCACCTCTACGACGCCGGCCGCGGGGACGAAACCATCGACCTCGTCCTCGACGAGCCCGCGCCCGCCGGCATCCCGGACGGTTTCGACCGCCTCGATGTCCGCGACCGCCGTCTCGACCTCGCCCTGCGGGCAGCAGCCGACAACAGCACTGGCGTACAGGCTGCACGGCTTGTCATCCGAGCCTGCACGGCCACGTTCTCCACCACCGCGCTGACGGAACTGCTGCGCACCCGGCCAGGTCTCGCCGCTCGCTACAGTAACCGCCCGACCCTCGCACGCCGCCTGGTACGCGACACCTCGCAGCCGTGGCTCGGCCCGGCCCACATGCGCGCCGCAGTCGTTCTCGCCCACGACAACGCCACGCACGCGCAGGCCCGCGAACACCTGCGCAACGCCGAAGCATGGCTGCAGCGCCGAACGGACCTGCCCTCCCACGAAACCTGGGGCTGGTCCCTGGAACCCGAAGACCTCGCCGCCGGCGCGTACGCCCACTACCTGCTGTCAGGCCCCGGGGCTGCGGCCCACTGGCTCAGGCGTTGGACCAGCCCCGCCGACCTGCTCGACACCGTGGCAGCCCTCGCCCTCACGACCGCCCCTTCCACCACTCCGCGGCAGGCACGGGTCGACCTCGCATCCCTGAACATCCCGCCGCTTTACCACGCCCCCTTCATCGCGCATCTGAGCGACCGACTCGACGCCTCGGACAGGGCCTGGATCGACGGATGCGTCCAGGCATGCCTGGACAGACCAGCTGCAGAGGCCTCCGCCTGGCAGGTCCAACTGTGCGAGAGCGCCGCCCAGCACGGCGACCGCACCCTTGCCCGGCGCCTCACCGAGCACTGGCTCCGTCCCACCTACGACTTTCCGTCCGAAATGCGGCATTCGGAGGCGGGCACCGTTCTGGCACTGCGCCAGCACGCCCTGCTCGCTGTCCTCGACGGCCGCGACCCGGACATCACCGCCTGTCTGCCCAGTCACCTCCGAACGGACCCCAATGACCGCACCGGCAGCGACCGCCACTCCTACAACCGGCGGCAATGGCTGGACCACGCCACCCCGCTGCTGCGCATGTGCATGCTCCGGGCACAGGCGCTCCTCGCCGAGGGCGCCGACGCCCTCCCGTCCGCCATTGCGGAGGAACTCCGGCGGCAGGACGACAGCGTCGCCCACCGCTGGTTCCGCGGCGCGAAGACGTACCGGGCGTGGGCACTGCTGGCCACCGAGGCGATCCTCGCAGCCGGCACGCACACCAGCGACCCCGGTTTGCTCCACGACCTCGCCGACCGCGGCCCGGTCCTCGTCCACGGCCAAGCCCCCTGGCTGTGGCTCGACATGGCCGCCACCCTGAACAGCCGCAACACCGACCCGGCCCTCGCCGCAGACCTGTGCGAACGGGCAGCCATCCACGCCCAGGAACACCAGCACACCGCGGTGGGCCGCGTCGACCTCCTCGCCACTTGCGCCCAGTATGCCGGGCAGGTGTCACCGCACCTCGGTGAGATGTACTTCGCCCGTGCGACGGAAGCCGCCGCAGGGATCGACGACAACGGTGCCCGCCTGCTGAGCGCACACGCCCGCCTTGCGGTCCGAGGCACCCCTGCTTGCTCCGAGCAGCAGGCGACCGACCTCGCCGAGCGACTCCTCGTGGCAGGGGAGGCCGCAGCCGACCATGCCGCGGACGAGGACGCCGTCCCCTATCAGAACCTGCTGCACGCAGCCGCCGCCCTCAGCCCGGCCACCGCCTTCGCGGCCGCGAGCCGCTGGGACGACGAAACGCGCCACGCCCTTGCGGACGCCGTCACCCCGCTGATCACCGCATCCGTCGCCACCGGATTCCTCACCCCCCAGGACGCCTCTTACCTGCAGCACCTGATCGACGACCCCGAACAGCGGACCGCAACAACCCTGACCCTTCTCGACGCCCTGCCCAGGGACGCCCAGCGGATCAGCTTGGCCCGCAGGGAACTGCGACGCACCGCCCGATGGCTGCGCTCCAGCGTGCCCGCGGTGCAACAGCCCGGCCTCGCCCAGGACCTGCTCGACTGGGCGCAGGACAACCGCGTCACCGACAGCGAACTGCACGCCATGCTCGATCCGGTCATGCCGTTCCGGACCGATGACGAGTTTTCCCAGCGCCGCCGGCAGGCCTTCGCGAGCCGCATGCGCCAGGCCAAGGCACCCGCCGTCGGCGCACCCGCATGGAGGCGGCTCGCCGACAGCGCCTTTCTCGACGGTCTCCTCCAGACCTACCCCGACCGCCAGGAACTGGCGGAGCTCATCGCCGCAACCGTGCACAACACCCCACCCCAGGAGCGCCTCCAAGCCCTCGACGCCACGCTCGCCCTGATGGGCAACCACGAGATCGACGCCTGCGCCGTCCTGATGGCGATCGCCGAACTCATCCGCACCTGGCAGGCAGGGGCCGGCGTGCGGACCTGGGCCGCCCAGGCACTGCCCGGCATCCTGAACCGCCACCTGCCGGAGCTCACCCACGGCGCCGTACCGGGCCTATTGCTGGCAGCGCTCAACGCCTTCGCCACGACACAGACCCTCCGCGGCGACCTCCTGGCCGCGATCCACGAGCACCGGCCACACCTCACGGCCGAACACATGCTCAACCTGGCCCTGGTCTTCGCCGAACTCGCCGAACCGCACGAGGCGGCCGACGCCGCCGCCCGTGAACTCCGCACCTTGGTCCCCGCCGCAACGCCACCCGGCCCGAGCCTGCCGCCGACGACCACGCCGGCCGACGTCATCGGCTCGCTGCTGTGGAGCGCGTTCGGACATCAACGCAAGGCTGTCCGCTGGCAGGCCGCCCACGCCGCCCGCGGCCTGCTTCTCGACACCCACAGCCCCCTGTCCCCGGCCCTCGCCGACCGCTTGGCCCCATGCCTGCACAGCACCACCGCCGGAGCCTTCCGCAGCCACGATCTTCGCTTCTACTGGCTGTCGGCCCGTGTGTGGCTGCTCACCGTCCTACAACGAGTGGCCGACGACAACCCTGCCGTTCTGGCTCGCCACCTGCCGTTGATCGCCGCGACCGCCACCGATCGCACCCTCCCGCACGCCCAGATCAGGGAACTCGCCCGGACCACCGCGCTCACCCTCGCCGCAGCTACCCCCGGATACGACACCGGCGACCTCGCCTGGGCGAACCGCCCCACCGCCTGCCACACACCCCGAGGCCGACACCGCCCCCTCGGAGACGAGAACCGCAACCGGCCCGGCGCCCGCTACGCCTTCGATGCCACCGACACGCTGCCGTACTGGTTCACGCCCCTGGCCCGGGTCTTCGGCGTGGACATCGCGGAGGTTAGCGAACGGGCCGAACGGTGGATCGTCGAGGAGTGGCAGCTCTCCAGGGACGACTGGATGGCCGACATCCGGGAACTGCGCGACGAGGAGACCGCCGGACGCATGATGCACCGTCACGGGTCCATCCCGCCGGAGGAGAGCCTCCACCTCTACATGGAGTACCACGCCATGATGCTCGCCGCTGGCGAACTGGTGGACTGCGCAACCCCGGTGAGTATGGGCAGGTACGACGAGGACGAGCACGACCCGTGGATGTACTGGCTCTCCGGGCATCTCCCCGTGTCCGCCACCGCCTGGCGCGCCGACCTGCGCTCCTCGATCCCGGCAGAGCCCGCCCTGTTCGGCACCCGGCCGCTAGACAAGTGGCCCGGCACCCGGCCCGCCGACTTCGACGCCCTGCTCGGCCTGACAGAAGGCGCCCTTGCGGAACACGTGTGCGTCGCGGCGAGCACCGACGTCGCCCATCCCGACGAACGCGGCACCGTCTCGATCAGATCGGCACTCGTCGGCCCGGCCCACGCACGAGCGCTCCAGCGAGCCCTCCAGGCCGCGAAGGACATCTGGTCGTGGAGACTGCCGATGCAGAGTGACACGGAAGCCGAGGTCGACCACGGGCCGTTCCGGCTGCGCGGCTGGCTTGCCGCGGGCACCTACGAGCGCGAGAGCCTTGACGGGCTCGATCACCAAGCCCGCGGACTGGCCTGGGAACTCCCCCTGCCAGGCGACGAGTTCCGGCAGTGGGCCGCGTGCACCGTCGCCTCCACCGGAGACACCCTGCTCGATCCGACGGGACGCCGCCTGGCACGGACCACGCTGTGGTCCGACGAGGACTTCGACGCGCGCCACCGTATCCAGCGAGTCCAGTCCTCGGGCTACCGCACCACCGTCGTCCGCCAGCACCTGCTCGGATTCCTCGCCGCCACCGGCGTGCAGCTCATCGTGGAGGTACAGATTGACCTCAGACCGGACGGCCCCGCAAAGGCACGGACCCAGCGAAGCAGGCTCTACCTCGTCGACGGAGCCGGGCGGGTCGATACTCTCCAACACCGACCTGATGAAGCTCGGCGAGAAGATCCTCCACGAAATGGACGCCACCGCAACCAGTGACACCCTCACAAGGTGGCTCGCCCACCACATCGCCGACCTCATCACCACGGCCGACCATGCACAGACGGCCGGAACGGCAGAGGAGGCCGCCCACGCGGCCGAGCAGTGCCGCCGTGCCATCCTCGACCTGTGGGCGCACCGCACCGCCTGGCCGAACGGGTGGCCGCCGCCGGGAGCTAGGCGAATGGCGGAGATCCTGAACAACATCGACGAACCTGCTTTCGGATTCCAGCAAGGCAGCAGGCTCTCTGCACTTCAGCGACTCCACCACCAAGTCCTTGCGGCACTGGCCGACGAGGGGACTGCAGGCGAACCAGTCGACGCCGAACA
Organism: Streptomyces sp. NBC_00433; assembly: GCA_036015235.1. Taxonomy (NCBI): domain Bacteria; kingdom Bacillati; phylum Actinomycetota; class Actinomycetes; order Kitasatosporales; family Streptomycetaceae; genus Streptomyces; species Streptomyces sp. NBC_00433. The sequence goes on from CP107926.1 coordinate 8,932,147, forward strand.
GGACTGGCTCAAGTCCTACGGACAGCTGCTCGACGTCGACGAGCACGCGCTGCTGGCGCTCTATGCGGGCCGTGACGACCGCGCAGGCGCCTCCGCCGAAGCACCCAGGACGAAGCAACCTGCCGACGCGGACCCCCGCCCGGACGGGCCGACCGGTCCGGTACCACAGGTCCATCGCGCCGTGGACCTGGCGGACAGATATCGCGAGACTGTCAGCTCACTGCTCGCGGATGACGCCAAGGACACGCCGACCAAGCCGCATTTGTGACGGAGTAGCGATCTTGAGGGGTTTGGTGGCTCTGGTCTGGTGTCCCAGGTGGGCTTTTTTGGGGGACAGAGGGGTCTGTCAGCGAGTGGCTCTGTTCCGTAGTCGGTGGTGACGGTTGGTGACGGGCGTCGTTGACGTTGTATGCGAGATGCCAACTCCCCTGTAGCAATGGTGTTTTCAGGGCTTTCTGCTCTGGTCATCGAGGATGTGGCGGATGACGATGAGGTGATCCGGGTCGTCGCACGGACCCCGAATGTTCCCTTCCCCTGCCCGATGTGTGGGGGTCCCGACGGGCAAGGTGCACGGCTACCACGGCCGGACGGTTGCAGATTTGCCGGTCGACGGCCGGCAGGTCGTCATCGATGTCCAGGTGCGACGCCTGGTCTGTCCAGTCCTGGGCTGCCGTCGGCAGACCTTCCGCGAGCAGGTCCCTGGGCTGCTGGAGCGTCTGCAGCGCCGCACCACGCGTCTGACCGGCCAGGTCTCGGAGGTGGTCAAGGAGTTATGCGGCCGGGCGGCTTCGCGCCTAGCGCGGTTCCTGGCCACGCCGGTGTCCTATGCCACCGCCTTGCGGCTGCTTCGAGGCATCCCGCCGCCGACAGTGCGCGTCCCACGGGTGATCGGGGTCGACGACTTCGCCCTGCGCCGCCGCCACCGATACGCCACGGTCATCATCGACGCTGAGACCGGGGAGCGCGTCGATGTCCTGCCCGACCGCGAGGCCGCCGCCACATTGGAGGCATGGCTCCGTGGGAAGTACGAGGTCGAGGCCGTGTGCCGGGACGGCTCGGCCACCTACGCCGAGGCGATCCGCCGGGCACTACCGAATGCGGTGCAGGTCAGCGACCGATGGCACCAGTGGAAAAACCTGTGCGACAAGATCCTGGCCGAAGTCCGTGCCCACGCCCCTTGCTGGGCCACCGTCAACCCGCCCCGTCCCGGCGGCGTCCGCGAGCAGACCACCCGCGAGCGCCGGCACAAAGTCCACGCCCTCCTCGGCCAGGGCGTCGGCCTGCTCGAATGCGCCCGCAGACTGGGCATCGCCCTGAACACCGTCAAGCGATACGCCCGCAGCCCCGAACCGTCCGCCGACCACATCGCCCCCCGCTACCGACCAACCCTGGTCGACCCCTACCGCGACCACCTGCGCCGACGCCGGTCCGAGACCCCGGCCGTCCCCGTCACCCACCTCCTCCACGAGATCAGGGAGCTGGGCTACACCGGCAGCGCCAACCTGCTGGTCCGCTACCTCAACCAAGGCCGCGCCGAAGGCGACCGCCCCGTGACAACCCCCCGCACCTCGCCCGGCTCCTGCTCACCCACCCCGAACACCTGTGGACCAAGGACACCGACCTGCTCGCCCTCCTCACGGCGGCCTGCCCCGAGATGACCCAGCTCACCGCCCTCATCCGCGAATTCGCCGCCCTCCTGACACCCGCCCGAGGGCAACGACTCCAAGCTCACCGGATGGATCGCCCAAGCCCGCGGCGCCAACCTGCCCCACCTGCACAGCTTCTGCAACGGCCTCGAACTCGACCGCGCCGCCGTCAACGCCGGCCTCACCCTGCCCTGGAACAACGGCCGCACCGAAGGCCTCAACACCCGAACAAAGAAGATCATGCGGCAGATGCACGGCCGAGCAGGATTCGACCTCCTCCGTCACCGCATCCTGCTCCAATGACTGCCACCGACCGTCACCACCGACTACGGAACAGAGCCACTCGCTGGACAGACCCCCACAGGGCAGTACACCTACTCGGCCTCCAGGTGGCCTGCCGTGATCACGCCGTCGTCGACGGTGTAGGTGCCGTGGTACTCGTGCGTGCTGCCGTCTTTGTCCTGAGTGCTCAGCTGCACGGCGACGACGTGACCTGTGACGGACTGGACGGTGACGGAGGTTGTCGCTGTGGTTGCGAAGCCTGCGATGAAGCTGCTGTAGCTCGGGTCGAGGTTGCGGCCGCCCAGGTCCCAGGCTGTCCGGTAGTCCTTGGCGTTGATTGCCTGGAAGTACCGCTGGACTGTCTGCTGAGGTTCGAGGGTCGCGGTGGGCGACGGACGTGGCCCGGTCGGCGCCGAGACCTCGCCGGGATGCAGCGTCGTCAGCGCGAAGCCGCCCGCGGCCAGGAGAAACGCGGCGACGAGCCCGACGAGGGACGGCATGATCCTGGCGGACCGCATGCGGCTGGTGGCGAGGGAGGCGGCCTGGACCTGACTCCAGCGCGACGGGTCGACCGTCACGAGAGGATCGGCTACCGGGACCGCATGGGGCGCATCGGACGTAGTGGCGGCCTCGGCCCCCTCCGGGCGGCGCGTGCCCGGCAATGCCGCCCGCACGGCCCAGGCCAGGCCGGTCCGTTCGCCTGCAGGCGGCTGGAACGCTGGAGCACGGCGCGAGACGATGGCCACGACCCGGCCGGCCAGGGATTCAGCGCGCACGGCCGTCACTCCCCCTGGCCTTCACCGTCGGACACATTGCTCTGGCCGTCCGGGGGCGTCATGCCGGGGCGGCCGTTCTCAGTGGAGCTAGGGTCCGGGGGCCGGACGAGGAATGCGGCCTGGGCGCTCTCTCCCAGGCGCGGGGTGGTGGCGGTGAGCGCGGTGACGCTGGCCTGAACGGCCAAGGGGATGAACGCTGTCACTCTTTCCAGCAGCGAAGGCGTCCCGGCCCCGACGATCATCGCTACCCAGGCGGTGGCACTGTGCCCGGATGTGCGCGCTGCGACCGCCACACCGGTCCCGACGACGAGCCGCAGGGCGGTGGCGGTGGCGTAGGCCAGGGGTCCCAGCGTCGGCCCGCCACCCGGATTCTCCCAAGGCCACAGGTGATGGCGGCGTACGGCCGTCCAGAATTCCAGCGCCTCGACGGCGAAGCCACCGAACAGCCCCCACCACGCCGCGCCCACCCAGGTCATGCCTCGATGCTAGGCACGGCGTCACGAGCATGAGGCCAACTCGCACATTTCCCCCCGTCAGCGCCGGCTCCAGCCGCGAAGCGCAGGCGCTTCTGCCCTCGCTGCGCAGCGGTCGGCCCGGCCAGCACGCCTGGCACACCGATCGTCGACGGCGCGGCCAGCCCTGCAGGCGCCCGATGGCGTCGGCGCTGGTGTTCCAGCACGCGGACAGCACCTGTTCGGCTTACACGCCGGACGCCACGCGGGCGTCGAGGGCGCCGGTCAGCTCACCGGTCTGGCGCAGGTGCGCGCGGTGCATCGTCCACTGCGCGCGTTTCACGGCGGCCTTTCGGCCGGGAAGATTCCCAGTCCCACTGCGGTGTCGCCGACAGTGCCCCTGCCCTGGCCCGCTCGGTCTTGAACAGCAACCGCATGCCGGTGAGCTGCTTCTTGGTGCCGAACGTCACCCGAGCGGTGATGGGAGCGGTGCCTTCCTCGGTCACGCGCTCATCATCCCGTGCCGCCCGTGCCGCCCGTGTCGCCTGCTGCCGGATCATCTGCCGGAAGGGGTGTGGGGTGTTCGTGGGGGAGGGGAGGCTGTGTCGGGCCGGCGGGTTCGCGGCTTCGGCGGCGCAGCCACTCGCGCCACAATTCCAGGCGATCCCGGCTGTCCTGCGGAATCACCGTGCTCAGGAGCAGAGTCAGGGCGCCGGGAGCGGAGGCGAGCAGCAGGCTCCACCGCGTCGACCACAGGCTGGCACCCGAAATACCTCATCAAAGCGCCGCTGACGGCACGACGGCAGACCGTAGGAATTGTGCGACGGTACGACGGCGCACCAAGGCGACCCCGCCCGCGTCGCCGGAACGGTCGCCGGGTGGAGAAGTCCGAGATCCTGCGCAGCCTCATCCAGACCGCCTTCACCAGTCCGCCCACCACCGAGCCTCTGGCAACGCCCTGGACCACCGGACCCGCGACTGACGAGGGTGCTGTGCGCCAGTCGACTGGCGCACAGCACCCTCGTACCGATTGAAGTACCTGGTCGTTGGCGATCGGGTCTGGTGCACGATCGGGTGACGTCTTGACCTGCCCCACCTCTCAGGATCCTGTGAGCTGCTCGGTCTCGGCGGTCGCAGCTTCGCGGCCTCGATACGGGCGCACTGCTCAGCCACAGTGATTTCGAGCAGGTGCGTTCCCCACAGGCTCAGGCTGGGGAGCTTCTCCCAATGGCGGATTCTTCAGCGCTCGTGTCGCTGGCTAGTGGGTTGGGTGGTGCAGCCATTGGCGCGGGTGCTGCCATCTGGGTGGCGATGGTTCAGCGTCGGCACCAGAGGGAGGAAGCGTCTTGGTCTCGCGCGGAGCTGATCAGCAACACGGTGATCACTCAGCTGATGTCTCTGCGCACCACGGGATGGGCTCGGATGGACGTGCTGCTCCGTACTCAGCAGAGCCTCAGCGCCGGGGTTGAAGTCCAACTCGAAGCGTTCGACCAAGAGGCTAGCCAGGCAACCCTGAAGAACGTGGAGGTGAGCTACGCCGTGATGGCGGATGTGGGCGAGGAGGTGAACCGCCTCTCCGCCCAGATCTTCGACGAGCTTCTGGACGCCCAGCAGAAGATCCGCCAACAGATCCTCAACCACTCGGCTGGCGTTCCGTGCGTCGCCGAAGACGAGTCAGCCATCAACCACCAGTTGGAGCAGGTCAAGCAGCTCCGCACCGCGCTCAACGCAGCGCTTCTTGAACGCATTGCTTTGGTGGCTGAAACGCTGCGCGGGAGCCGTCGGCCCCGGAGTCGAGTGAGCCCACGGGGCCCGTCTGGTCCTCCGCCTTCGTGAAAGCTGATCGTTCTTCGTGCGGCCAACTGAGACGCTCACTGGCCAACTGAGGCGCTCAGTCACAGAAGAAGAGGAAGACGACCCCGGCTACCGGCACGTCGGCGTTGAGATCGTCTGCACGCCGGAAGTCGCTGATGCCATCGCGCAGCAGTTGCCGGACGCGAGCAATGCTCAGGACTTGTGGATCAGCCCGAGAGGGTATGCGGAGGGCGTACCTTCCCGATGATCCTGTGATGGTCTCCGAGTAGGCCCGCGTTCGTAGCGCGGGTCGGGAAGGCATGCCCGTGCTGAGCGTAGTCACCGACGAGGGCTCCACCCAATCCGGCTCCCTGATCGACGAGATCGTCCGCGAGGGCGCCCGCCGCATGCTGGCCGCCGCGCTGGAAGCGGAAGTCAACCAGTACATAGCCGAGTTGGCCGCCGAGACCGACGATCACGGGCGGCGCCTGGTGGTCCGCAACGGCCATCACCGGCCCCGCACCGTGGTCACCGCGGCAGGTCCGGTCGAGGTCACCGCGCCCCGGGTGAACGACCGCCGCGTGGACGAGGCCACCGGCGAGCGCAAGCGGTTCTCGTCGAAGATCCTGGCGCCGTGGTGCCGCAAGTCCCCGAAGATCTCGGAGGTGCTGCCCCTGCTCTATCTGCACGGGCTGTCGTCCGGAGACTTCGTGCCCGCGCTGGAGCAGTTCCTCGGCGGCGCTGCCGGTCTGTCGCCGGCGACCGTCACCAGGCTGACGAAACAGTGGGGCGAGGACCACGCCGCCTTCCAGGACCGGGACTTGTCCGACCGGGACTTCGTCTACGTGTGGGCCGACGGGGTGCACCCGAAGGTCCGTCTCGGCCAGACGCACTCGTGCGTCCTGGTCCTGCTCGGGGTGCGCCTGGACGGCACCAAGGAGCTGATCGCGCTGGCAGAGGGCCTACGCGAGTCCACCGAGTCGTGGGCCGACCTGCTGCGCCACTGCCGGCGACGCGGAATGCGTGACCCCGAGCTGGTGGTCGGCGACGGTGCCATGGGCTTGTGGCGGGCACTGGCCGAGGTGTTTCCCGCTGCCCGGCAGCAAAGATGTTGGGTTCACAAAGCCCGCAACGTCACGAACTGCCTGCCGAAGTCCGCACAGCCGGGCGCCACGAAGGCGATGCAGGAGATCTACAACGCCGAGAGCCGCACCCACGCGGAGAAGGCGATCGAGGCGTTCGCGAAGACCTACGGCGCCAAGTTCCCCAAGGCCCTCGCGAAGATCACCGATGACCAGGACGAGCTGCTGGCGTTCTACGACTTCCCGGCCGAGCACTGGATCCACCTTCGGACCACGAACCCGATCGAGTCGACGTTCTCGACGGTCAAGCTCCGCACGAAGGTCACTCGCGGCGCGGGCAGCCCGGCCGCAGCCCTGGCGATGGTGTTCAAGCTGGTGGAGTCGGCCCAGGCTCGCTGGCGGGCGATCACCGGGGCTCAGCTTGTTGCTCTGGTCCGCTCCGGGGCGAGGTGCGAGAACGGTGTCCTGGTCGAGTGCGAGGAGGTCAACGCTGCCTGAAACCGGTGGCGCGAACGGAAGCCGTCCGAGAACATCCAACCGTGTCCCAAGAAGAGTCAGGACGTTACCGAGCAGGTCAGACCGCCTTGCTTGCCACGGTGGCGGAAGCCGAACCACTGGTTGAGAACTGGCGTCGGCGATTCGACGCCTCCGCAGCGGCCGGGATTCCCGCCCACGTGACGGTGCTCTTCCCGTTCCTCGACGTCGATCTCATCAGTGCCGCGGTCATCGGTGATCTCACGACCCTGATCGCCGGGCATGACTCCTTCACGGTCCGGTTCGACGAGTCTGGCCGCTTCCCTGACGTGCTCTACCTGGCGCCGACCCCAGACCAGCCGCTTCGCGCGCTGACCGAGTCCATTACCACACGATGGCCGGAGGCGCCGCCCTACGGGGGACAGTTTGCCGAGGTCATCCCGCACCTGACCGTCGCCCATGGGCAGCCATCCCGGATCTTCGGCGAGGTGGAGGCGGAACTGGCCGACCGGTTGCCCGTCACCGCGACGATTTCGTCGGTGAGCCTGTTCGTGAGCGACGGTCAATGCTGGCGGTGTCACGCGAACTTTCCGATGCTCGGCGCATCGAGCAATACCCCACCTCGCCAACCCGGCAGCGTGTCAATCCACAACTCTTGACAATTGCTCCGACCGGCGGCAGACACCACGCTCCGGCATAGAGCAGAAACGCCTTTGAACCAATGCGGTCAGAGCACGGGGCTGCGGTTCGCCAGGCCGGTTGGGTCGGCAGACGGTGCCGGGGCGGGGCCGGGGGTGCGGTGCGGGCCGGGCCACACTGGGCTCCAAAGTACGCCCCTTCGATCTTGCAGGCTGGGGTGACGTCGTACTGCTCGGTGGGCACCTGGTCGTAGGGCTGGCCGTCGACGGGCTCGCAGAGGGCGGCTGGGGCGCGGAAGCCGACGGCAGCGGGCAGGACCTGGAGCCGGCCTTGCTGACTGTTCTAGCTGTGTAGGCGGATCTGCACGTGGGTACGGCCTGCTTCGCTAGCGTGGCCGGGTGAAATCCTTCAACCGTGTTCATCCGCCGGACAGGCGGCCCGCGTGACCTCTACTGCTTCCCTGTTCGCCTGCCGCGCTGACGATGTGACGCTGGAGCGTGTGCGTGAGCTGGTCGCCATCGGCCAGCCGGAGAGCTTGACCTTGGAGTACAAGGAGAGCTACGCCCAGAAGATCCCCGACTCGGTCGCGGCGATGGCCAACAGCTACGGCGGGCTCATCCTGGTCGGCGTTACCGAACGCAACGTGCCCGACCGGATCACGGGCGTCCCGGAGCCGACGATCGTCCAGATCGTCAACGCCTGCCACCAGAAACTGGAACCGCCGTGGGAGCCGGAGATCATCCCCGTCGCCCTGCCCGGCACTGACGGCCTGATGGTCCTGGTCGTCCGCGTCGACCCCGCCAAAGCGCCGCGCCCGCTGCTGATCAGTGGGGCGGCCCCGATCCGCCTTCACGGACGCAACGCGGTCGCGGACCTGTCGCGCTTGACGCAGCTGGTCAACGAGGCCGCACCCCAGACGGTGGCCACCGGAATGCGGCTTCCGCCGGCGGAGCTTCCCCGCGGTGACGACGGGCAGGAGGCAGCCGACTTCGTCGTGCGTACGGGCATGTTCGTGCCGGTCGACGCCTCCGCCACCTGGAGCCCGCTGTCCGAGCGCGGTGTGCAGGCACTTGCTGATGCCCTGAACTCCTCTCCCCTGCACCGGGCCATGCTCCACTGGTGCTCATCAATGGGAGACGGGGGCCTGAACCCGTTCCACCGCTCCGGCTTTAACCGGGCCCGCAACGTTCGCCTGCTGTGGCAGGGCGGCCCGGGGGGAGGGGCGCCCTTCCCGCTGGAGGCCATAGCCAAGGTCGACCTGCCGGCTGCCTACGGCGCTGCCGTCTCGCACCTGCAGGTCACCCTGGAGGTCTTCGTACGCATCAGCCACACGACCTCGAGTCAGCCGGGTAGCCTGCGCCTTTCCGTGGCCCAACTGTACGAACTGGTCGACGCCCTGGCAGCCTCGCTGGTCGACGAACCAGCCACCGCCGCGCTCGCCGTCCTCGCGGGGATCGACCCCTTGGTAGTGCCCCAGCCGATTGGCCTGGACTTCAAAAGCAGCACGGACGTGCCCAAGCTGCTCGCGGGCAACGGCCTGACCTCGATCCTGGACGCAGGCACCTCTCGCGGGGCGAGCCTGCTGGCCGACCCCGGCGTCGACCAGCGAGACCCGGCGGAGCGCCAGGCCCTCATCGACAGCTGGCTCCAGCAGATCAGCCTGGACGCCGGGCTGCTCGGTATGGAGAAGATCCTGGAGCAGCTCCACTCCGTCCCAGCAAACCCGTTGGGCGCATAAGGCCACCAAGCCCGGAGCAGTTATGCGGCGGTGGTGCCCAGCGGCCGGTCGGGTCGGCAGATGGCGCAGGGCGCGGACTCGGGGCGTTTTCGCGCCCGCCTGGTGCGTGCTCTCTAGAACGCCTGGACCGCCTGGAGGCCGCGCCTGCCGACCGGGTCACCTGAGCTGGCCGGGCGCCGCAGCAGTCCGACCGCCCCCGGCAGGCCGACCGGCAGCCGGCGGCCGGTGCGGCCGGAGTTTCCCGGACTTTTGCCCGGTGCCGTTCGGTAACCGGCTGGGCAACGGACTGTGCAACTAGGCGCGGAACCGAGTAGGCAACGGCCTGGGCACACCGTTCTGTCAAGGGCCGCTTCGAAAAGGGTCCCTGACCTGGGGTAGCGATGTCTATACCGCCGCTTCGGGGCGCTGACATCCCCTCTGTGCCCTCTCCTTGTCCTCAGCCCTTGGTGATGGAGGGTGTGATCAGGACTGCGGACAGGGCGCCTCGGGGAAGCGGCACCAGTTCGCGTCGTGGCGGCCTGCCCCGCAGCCCGCCGTAGTGGACCCCGCGCACCCTCGGGCAGGCGGCGCGGGACTGGGCTGCGACGGTGGTGGACCGGCCCGGACACCCTGCAGAGGTGCGACGGCGGAGTTAGCGCTCCTGCCGACCAGGCACGCCCGCGCGGTCGCCACCGTCGTCCGGCGCCTCGCTGCCAACCAGCTGTCGGCCGACAGCGGCCAGCAGGCGCCTGTCGACGTCATCCTGCGAGACGGCCGCTCTACTGTCCACGGCGCTCGAAGGCGCCCTGCGCTGGGCCCAGGATCGCGTCCGTTTGCTCCGCGTTCCTACGAACGGCTGGACCGCCTGGACGCCGCGCCTCTCACCCACATGGGTGAACAATGAGTTCTCCGGTCTTCACGCTGAGCGAGTCGAGATGATAGGACTTGCGTGATCTTGCGGGATGGTTCGGTGCCGGGGGCGGTGAAGTGTGGCGGGGGAGCTCGAGCCCGGCTGTGATGGCGCGAGACCGGTCTTCGAAGGCATTTCAGAGCCGGCCTCGCCTCCGGTGGTCGTCACGGTTCCACAGGGCGCTCCGGCGTTCACCCCGCAGCAACTCTTGGCCCACGTCTACAAGGCCGATGACTGGGAGGACTTCACCGTCGAGTGGGTCCGGGCCTTCGGCACGTGGAACGGGCGTTCGTACCTTCGAGTGAAGAGGATGGGCGGTGCGGGCGATCGAGGAGCAGACGTCGCAGCGTGCCTCACCGTGCAGGGTGTGGCCGGCGAGTGGCACTGCTACCAGTGCAAGCACTACACCAAGGCGCTGACGCAGAGCGATGCATGGCCTGAGATGGTCAAGATCTTCACGGCGAAGGTGCTGGGCGAGTACGAGCTGCCCACGCGGTACGTCTTCGTCGCGCCGAAGATCGGGCCGATCCTTGATCGCCGCCTCCTCAACCCTCCAAAGTTGAGGCAGGACTTCCTCGACGCCTGGGACAAGGCCGACTCTAAACTCGGGGCTGATCTTGACCCGGCCGTGCGGCTAGCAGTCGGAGACCTCGCCCGCCAGACGGACTTCTCGATGTTCGAGGCCGCGGACATCGAGAACATCCTCGAGCTGCATGCGACGACCCCGCACCATGTTCGTCGCTTCCCGAAGCCGCTCCCGCCCCGACCGGCCGCCGCCCCGGCGCCGGCCGAGCAGAGGGCCGATGAAGCCGTTTACGTGCAAAAACTTCTGGACGTCTACAACCAGACGTACGGCCTCAGCCTACAAACACTTGTCCAGGTCCGCGATCACCAAGCGGTCAACCGGAAGATGGCCCGCCACCGGGAGGCGTTCTTCCACGCGGAGTCGCTGCGGGTCTTCGCCCGCGAGAGCGTCCCCGAGGAGACCTACAAGGCGATCGAGAAGGACCTGTACGACGCCGTGGTCGACATCGAAGACCGCGACTACGCCAGCGGACAGCACCGCCTGGACGCCGTCATGGACGCCGCCGCAGCCCACAAGCCCAACCCCCACAACATCCTCAGCTCCGTCGTGAAAGTCATCGACCTCAAAGGCCTGTGCCACCATCTGGCGAACGAGAACGACGACAAGCTGACGCTGACCTGGTGCAAAGAGGAGTCCACATGAATCCTCTGAACAGCTCCCTGGAGGTCGGCATCCGGGCCCTGGTTCTGCTGTCCGAGACCTTCCCCCGCCGCCTGGACGTCGCCCAGCTCGTCTACCTCGACCACGCCATGCTCCACAGCGGAGACCTCGCGGACGGTCCGCCCAGCCTCCACCCCGACTTGCCCATCGGCCCCGGCGAGCTCGGAATGCGCCGGCGCCTCATCGAACAAGGACTGGTCGTCCTCATGCGGGCCGGCCTGGCCGACATGACCGCCACCAGCGATGGCTTCCTCTACGGGGCCACCGAAGAGGCCGCCAGTTTCCTCCACGTCCTGGAAGCCCCGTACCTCGGGCTGCTGACAGAGCGCGCCGCCTGGCTGGTCAGCACCTACATGCACGAAGAATCGGACGTCCGCGACGGCATGAAGCAGATCACCCAGCGCTGGTTCGACAGCCTCGCCGCAGACACCCCTCAGACAGCCGAAAGGGACGTGCCGTGAACAGACTGACGCTGGTACACCTGACGTTCCTCGGCATGGGGAAGACGCCAGCGGCCGTGGAGTTCGACCCGGGCCTGACAGTCGTCTACGGCGGTTCCGACACGGGTAAGTCGTATATCGAGAAGTCCGTGGACTACATGCTCGGTGCCGGTGAACTCAAGCCCATCCCGGAGAGCAAGGGCTACAGCCGGATCCTGCTCGGCCTGCGCGTCGACGACGGCCGGGTCATGACCCTCTCCCGGGGTCTCGAAGACAGCACTATCGACGTGTACAACCACGATGTGCGCACGCTTACCGCAGGGCCAGCCGACGCCACCCTCAGTTTCAAGCACAACCCCAATTCTCAGGGCAATATCTCCCGCTACCTCCTCAAGACGCTGGGCATCGACGGACTTAAGATCCTCCGGAACTCGCTCGGGAAAGTGCGGCTACTCAGCTACCGAGATCTGGTCCGACTGTCCGTCATCGACGTCACCCGGATGGGCGCCGAGCGCCCCCCGACTCTCACCACGGGCATGCCACAGAACGAGACCGGTGAGAAGTCCGTCCTCAAGCTCCTGCTCACCGGGACGGACGAACCAGCCGGCCCCACCGCGCCCACCCGCGAGGAAAAGAAGATCGGCAAAGGCCAGGTCGCGATCCTCGACCGCCTGATCAATGACAACCGCAGCAAGCTCACCATCGCCGCGAACCAGTCCGAGCTGCGCGAACAGCTGACCCGCCTGCAATCGTCTCTGGACGCCGTCACGTCGCGAACCAGTCAGCTCATCACGTCCCGTTCCACGCTCGTGCGCCGCCGCCGAGACCTGGAAGCCAGCGGTAGCGCTGCCCAGCAGCGCGCGAGTGAAGTGCGCGAGCTGCTGGCCCGGTTCACGCTGCTACGCCAGCAGTACGAATCCGACCTCGAACGCCTGCGGATGGTCGGAGAGGCCGGGAACCTCCTCGGCTACTTCCAGACCGGGACCTGCGTCTTCTGCGGAGCAGAGCCAGAACATCAGCACCCGGGTCATCACCTGGCCGAGACGACGCAACTGGCAGCAGCAGTCGCCGCCGAACAGCGCAAGACCACAGAGCTGCACCGCGACCTCCTCAGCACGACCGGAGACCTTGAGGCTCAAGCCGCCGACCTGAACGCGGAAAGCGCCGCCCACGCTGAGCAACTCACGCATATCGACAGTGAACTGTGCGCGCTCGAAGAGCAGCTGGAGCCACTCGCTACGGACACCAGCGAGGTCATCGCGGCACGATCACGGCTGGAGCAGGAGCTGGCCATTCATGCGCAGATCGAGCAGATGGAAGACATGAAGGCATCCCTCTCCGATGCCGTGCCAGCCCCGCCGCCAGCTAGAGCCGACGGCATCCCGGCCGCCGACATCGCAGACTTCGAGCAGGCGATCCACCAGACGCTCCAGGCATGGGATGTCCCCGGAGAGAACCGCGTCACCTACAACCCGACCACCGCAGAGGTCTCAGTCGACGGAAGGCCCCGCGGGAGCCGGGGCCAGGGCATGCGCTCCATCATCCACGCGGCCTTCACCGTTTCCCTGGCACGCCGCAACACAACACGCGGCCTGATCCACCCCGGATTCATCATGCTCGACTCACCCGTGGTCACCTACCGCCAGCCTGAAAACCGCGAAGCCAACCCAGAGCTGATGACCCACGACGTCGTTGAGCACTTCTACCAAGACCTGATCGACAACCCCCCCGGCCAAGTCATCATCATCGAAAACGGCACACCGCCCGCTGCCATCGCCGAACAGGCAAGGATCTACGCCTTCAGCGCCGACGACTCAGAGCGGCTCGGCTTCTTCCCGCCCCAAGAGCAGACGCCTACGGACTGAATCTCAGCAGTGCGGCAGGCCCCCCAGCGGATCGGCAGTGAAACGGGGGTGCAACGCGGATTCCGCGTTTCACCTCTGACCTGCCAGAATGCCCTTCCCAGCGGGAACTGGCGTGCGTTACACCTTCGCGTTACAGCCCTCGCGGGCGCCCGGGTGAGAACAGCTGGCCCGCCGGCAGCACGAGACCCCGGGCCTGAGCAGGCCCGGGGTCCGTCGTGCGGGGGAGCGGTCAGAGATTGTCCGGCACAAGGGCAGTTCACCGAAGGACCGGCGGACCGCCCCATCGGGGGGACAGCTGTCCTTGTCACGCCGGGGGCGGCGTGACAAGGCGCGTTGCCCGCGCATCGACGTCGGGGGCACAGACCAGGGTCGGCAGGTCGTAGTCAGGGAGACCGTTCATCGCGATCGCGGCCTGGCTGAGAAGATGCGCTGCCTCGACCGATTGGCCGTCGGCGATGGCGGCGTAGAAGCGGGCGGCGTACGTCATCGCGTCAACATCGCCGATCGAGTCGGACATGCCGATCGCGAAAGGGACGGTGCCGATCAGCTTCTCGGCCTGCGGGGCGGAACGGCAGGAGTTCAGCAGGACCAGCAGCGGCGGCTCGTCTACGGCCCCGATCGCCCGAGCAAATGCGCCGCTGGTGACGATGGCGCCCTTGTGGTGCTCCTCCACGTCCTGCTCGAATGCGATGAGGTCAGCCGAGCTGTGGCCGGAGAAGTGGACGACGTGCGGGTGGAACTGGGTGAGCCCGTTCAGAAGGACATCCGCGGTCGCGGCCGGGTGCACCTCCAGCTTCACCAGATCCCGGTGCGTCGCGCTGCGCACGGCTGCGTGAATCCGCTCCTGCTCCCGGCCCACCCGCAGATCACCCTCGGACGATGCGCCCAGTAGCAGCACCCGAAGCGGCTCCGGTTTCGGCGCTCGCAGATCCCTCAACGCCGTTCGCACCTGGCTCTCCGTCGTCGACAGACGGCTCTCGAAACTCCGCCGCTCAGCTGCCGCACGCCGTTCGGCCTGCTCCTGCTCCCTCCTACGGATCTTCTCCACAGCGTCACGCTCGCTCTGCTCGGCCTTCGCGAGCTTCACCTGCAAATCCGCTGCCTCCTTGCTGTACTTGGCCGCCGTGGTGCTCCAAGCGCCAGCCTCCTTAGCCGCCTTGTTGGCGTCGTCCTCGTACCGGGCAGCAGCACTCAGCCTGCTCTTGGCGGTCGTCGGACTGCTGGCCTTCGCGGAGGCTGCCCGCTCGCTGGTGGCCTTTGTCCGCTTGGCGGCCTCTTTGGTGCGGAACTCGCCGACCTTCTTTTCCGCATCAGCTCGCGCTTTGGTTTTGCGTTCGAGCTGGGATCGGATGGAACTCGCGCTCATCTCTTGCCTCTCCACGTACCTGTGCTCAACGCTACGACCCACCTCGGACATCCCTTTTCAGCAAGGGAAGCCAAAAGGAGAAGCGGAGTGCTCCGCCAAGATCGGCAGGGCACTCCGTCGACCGATCTTTTCGGCATGGCCGCGCGAGACCGGATGCTGTCTGCCCACCTTCGACGTTTTGCGTGAGGGTGATCAGGCGCTCGGAGTGGCCGGGCCCTCACCGAGTTCTACGCCCATTCGACGCCAAGCTCAGCGAGCGCTGCCCGCTGCTCCGTAGTGAGCCTGTCGCGGCGGCTTTTGGTGTTGGAGATCCACACCCCGAGCTTGATGATCACTGGTTCTGTCGCGCCGTCGACTGCGATCTGTTCACCGTGTCCGCGAGGTACGGGCCGGTCGGTGCCTTCCCGCTCCACCCATTGCGTGAGGGCCGCTAGGCCGTGTCTGATAATGATCTTGTGACGGGTCGAGGCGAGCTGACGGATACGGCGTGGGAGCGGATAGAGCCGCTGCTTCCGGGTGCGGACGGGTGTGGGCGCCCGTGGCGGGATCACCGGCAGGTGGTCAACGGGGTGCTGTGGCGACTGCGGACGGGTGCGCCGTGGCGTGATCTGCCCGAGCGGTATGGGCCGTGGCAGACGGTCTACGAGCGGTTTGCCCGCTGGGATGCGGACGGTACATGGGCGAAGTTGCTGGAGCATGTTCAGGTCCGTGATGACGCGGTGGGCGCGGTGGAGTGGACGGTTTCGGTGGACTCCACGATCAACCGCGCCCATCAGCACGCCGCCGGCGCCCGCAAAAGGGGGAGGCCGACGGGGACAAACTGGAAGATCCGGAACGTACGGCGGCGTCGCAGGCCCTCGGCCGGTCCCGGGGCGGCCTGACCACCAAGGTTCACCTGGCGGTCGATGGCCGCGGCCTGCCGCTGTCGCTCGTGCTCACACCCGGCAACGTCAACGACTCCACCATGTTTGAGGCGGTACTTGACGCTGTCCGTGTCCCGCGTACCGGGCGGGGACGGCCACGTACCCGCCCGGACCGGGTCCTGGCGGACAAGGCTTATTCGTCCCGGGGGATCCGTGCCTGGTGCAGGCGTCATGGCATCGCCGTTACGATCCCTGAACGCTCTGACCAGGTCGCCAACCGGCTCCGTCGGGGTTCCCGGGGCGGTCGACCACCCGCCTTCGACGCGGAAGCGTACAAGCACCGCAACGTTGTCGAGAGGTGCTTCAATCGGCTCAAGCAGTTCCGCGCGGTAGCGACCCGGTTCGACAAGCTCGCGGACCGCTACCAGGCCGGACTCCGCCTTGCCTCGCTGATCTTGTGGCTCCGCGAGCCCGGGTCGGCAGGCGCTTAGCGCCCGGACGCCAGGACGGTGAGCACACCAGATGGGATCCCCAGCAGACCCAGTCGGGACAGAAGTGCCGCTTCCTGTTCCTGTGTGACCTCAATCCACAGGGCGGTTCCCGAGTCGCTGGCACTGAAGACCAGCCGACCATCCCGCCAGCCTTCGGCGTTGATTGTGTAAGGAGCCAAGTCCGACAGCACTTCGAACTGTCCGTCGTCTCGGACATCAATGTCGATGCCCATCCCAGGATCGGAGCGCCTGGAGCGGTTACCGCGCACGACCTCCTCCCGAGCCAATGACAAGGCACGCTCATATGAGTCCAGGACCTCGGGCGGCCAGAAGTCACCGCTGTAGGCATCGATGTGGGCTGCGTCGATGCTCGAACGCAGCACGTGAAGTGCTTCGCGATGAACACGCACAACGTCCGCCGGGCGAACTCCGTCCATGAGTACGAGCTCGCGGACCCGGACACCATCCTGACTGATCACATGCAGGACCCTCCCACAGGCAGCCAGCGGACTCCACAGAGAGAAGCCGCCGCAACGTGATCATTATCAGACACGGCCTAGGGCGGGGGCGCCTTGCGGTTAGCCATGAGGATATGGGGCTCGGCCGTCACCCGGCCGTTCTGTCAGAGGTGCGACCGCACTGGACGGGCGGCCGCTTCTCCCAGGACACGCCGGTATCTGGGCCCCAGCGCCGAAAGCTCCACGACCCAAGGACGAAGCTGTGGGCGTACTGATCGCGGCAGTACGGGGTCATGACCGGACAGGGCGAGCACATCCTCAGCTCCCTGACCAGCTTGCATACCTTGGCGTTGGAGTCCTCGAAAGAAGTCCTCGCCGAACTTGTCGCCGTTGTTCCATTTGCGGCAGCAACAGGTCAATGAACTTGAACTCCGCCGTGTCGTCCACCTTCGAGACCGGGACTTCAGAGCGCAGGTTCAGTACCGCAGTGTCGTCGGCCGCCGCGAGCAACCGCACCGGCACGGATGCCGCACGCGTAATGAGCGAACACCACCTGCGTAGTGGTCAGGACATACAGGCCGAAGCGATCGGCGCGCACTGCGTCGACATCACCCCGTCCCCGGTGGAGGGCCGCCGGCCGCGGCCGCCCGGGCACACCGCCTACACCGCCACCTGGCACCGGCTGCTGCCCGCCAGGCGAGACCGCCCCGAGCCGGCGGAGGACGCCGTGCCCCAGCTGAGCGTCCACGCCCGGGCGGTGGCCACCAGCATCAGCCTCCAGGCTCTTGTGCGGGCCTCCAGGACCCCGGCCGGACCCGTCCAACCCGACCGCGTCACACGTGCGGGCAAGCCGTCGCCGACCGACCAGGCGACCGCCGCGGCCCTGTGCGAGCAGCTGCAGTTCGCCGACCCTGCCGACGTGGACGATGACGGCCAGGAGGACCAGGAGCAGCAGCTGGTGCTCTCCCCGGAGCGGCTGGCCTGGCTCGAGGAAGTGCAGCGCCGGATCGGGGAACTCGCCCGCGAGGCGCCGAATGCGAAGAAGCGCCGCGGTGGAACCGCGGCGCCGCCGCACCAGTCGGCCGACCCAGCACGGCAACCCAACGACTCCTACCAGCCCCCAGGAAGAACGCCATGACGCCGATCATCACCGAGCAGCCCGCCGGGGAGCGGCCGCACCTGGTACGCCAGCTGGAGCGGATCGCGTCGACGAACGGCGCCGAGCAGCCGTGCATCTGTCCCACCTGCCCCGGCCCCCGGCCGGCCGGATCGGCACCGCCGCAGCCCGCCCGATTCCCGCGCCCTGACCCGGCCGCGGTCCTCCGGTGGCGCGGGGGAGTATGTGTGTATGGAGCCAGAGCAGGACCTGCAGGAATCCCGTGCCCGCTACTTCGGCAGGTGCGCAGCGATGATGTACCGCGCGCTGCAGGAGCATCCGGGCGATCCGAGGGCACCTGTGGAGTCGCTGGACCTCACCGCCGCAGAGCCCGGGCACGAGGGGCTTTTTGACCAGGCCCTGTCGAACGGCCTGGCAGCGATCGTCGCGACGCACTGGCCGGGGGAGGAAGCGAGGCCGAACGGCCACGTCTACTTCGCGCGGGATCTGCTGAAAGTGATCGCCGGGAGGGCTGCCGAGGACGGGTCGCCCGGCGTGCATCTCATCGAGGACCCGGCGCCGGTTGAGCCGCTGCCGCCGGGACCGGCGGGCACCATCTTCGACGTTCCGCGGATTGTTCCGGAACCGGTGATCACGCGTGTCGACGTGGCACTGTTGACCGAGGCCATTGACCTGAGCGGGAACGCCCGGCACGGCCGCGGCAACGGGGGGCTGCAGCGGTGCCACATCGAGGCGCTGCTCGCTCTCGACGACCACCCGGCCCTGGGGACCTTGACCGAGGAGATTACAGACCAGGACGGGACCCGCGCACGGGAGGAGAGCCGGCTATCAGTCGCGCAGGCCCAGTCCCTGCTGGAACTGATCGGCGGCGACGAAGCGGGACGCCGCGCGGAGGCGGCCGTAAACCCCAACGGTTACGACCCCAAGACCAATCCCGAGGGGATCGAGGCCCGCGACTGCCCCGTCTGCGGGTTCGAGACGTTCTTCGGGCTGGGGTACGACATCTGGGGCTGGGTGGCCTATGGCCAGTGCGCGGTGTGCTCCTACCAGCGCAGCCAGCGGATGGCAGACGAAGAGGGCGCTCGCCGGCAGATCGAACACCTCCTCAACGAGGACGACTGAGCCCCTTGCTGCGGGGCACGTTCCGGGCGAAAGTCGGCGGGACGTGCTCGGCCTGCGGGAGCGCGAGCGCGGCCGGGGCGAGCCGATTCGGAAAGTCGGGCAGGCCGGCAGGCGCTGCCACAAGCCGAACTGCATGCCGAGCGCCGTCTCGGCCTGGCCCACCGCGTTGGCGATCGTCGTGTCGGCAAGCAGGGGGCGAAGGCGTGCCCGGCTTGGATCAGGCAGCGGGTGGAGTCGACCAGGTGGGCGTAGGTGTCCGTGACGGCTGTGGTGGATAGCTGGCCGGTCTCCGGCACCAGGTACGCCATGGCGCCTGTGTAGCTGGGATGGGCGTTGCTGGAGGTCAGCTTGTATGGCACGTACAGCTGAGGGCCGCCGTCGTAGAGCTTGCACATGTCCTTGAAGTTCTCGAAGTCGTTCGCCAGCCGGCCCTTCTTAGGCGGAGGTGTTCCGGCCGGCATCGCCAGACCGGCCGGGACTGGCCACCTGGTGTCCACGACTTCCTTGATCAGGGCGCGCATCTGGCGGTGCTCAGCGTCTTCAACTGCGCCAGCAGCTGGTTCTCCGGCTTCGACGAGCCACTGGAGGGCGAGGGTGTGCTGCAGGATCAAGCGCGCGTTGGCCGCACATTCGTGGCGCAGCCCGTGCTGGTGCGCCAGTGCGATCAGCTGGCTGTTTCGGACGATTGCGGCGAACCAGCCGTAGGCGATGGGGAAGACGCGCGCTGACACATCCGGTGCCGTGACCGGTCCGCTCATGCGGCCTATGGCGTCCAACGCGGCGACCATGATCTGGATTGCCTCGGAGGCACGCCTTGCGGTCTCCGCGTCGTCCGCGAACTCGTCTGCAGGGGAGGGGCTTCCGACTGTCATGAAAGCGGATCGTTGCAGCAAATGCGGACCCGTGGGAGCCGACCACGAAGTAGCACGCGGCCCCGTGCTCTTGGCTGCGCGGCGGTGCGCAGTGGCCGGTCCGGTTGGCAGATGTCGTACGGGGCGGCGTCGGGTCCGCGCTGGCATCGACACCGGCGCCGGGAGCGGCGGTGGTGCGCGGAGCGAATACTTCTCGTCATTATGACGAGATTGATGGTAGGGTCGATTCCGGTAGCCCCGGTGGTGGTTTCGCCGCCAGGGGTGAAATGCCGGGCTGGAAGTGAGGTGGGGGCCGTGGCGAGCGCGGTGGCGGTGCCGGGGACGGGTGCGGTGCTGGACGCGCGGATGGCGCTGGCGCTGAACGTGCACACCTGTCCGGGCGTGTACGCGGTGCTGCTCGGGCGGGCATCTCGATCGCCTCGGGGGTGAAGACCGGCTGGGGCATCGTGCAGGACCTGGTGGCCAAGGTCGCCGCCGTGCACGAGCCGGACGACCCCGACGCTGGCGCCCGGGCTGCGGCTGACCCGGAATCCTGGTGGGAGGCCCGGTTCGGCGAGCCGCTCGGGTACTCCCGCCTACTGGCTGAGGCCGCACCGACCCCGGCCGCCCGGCAGGCCCTGCTGGCCGGCTACTTCGAACCCGCCGACGGTGAGGACGCCGGCAAGCAGCCCACCGCCGCGCACCGCGCCCTCGCCCGGCTGGTCAAGCGCGGCAGCATCAAGGTCATCCTCACCACGAACTTCGACTGCGGGGGTGCCGCCGGACCCCGGGTTCTTGACGTCGGTCATTCAGGGTCTGGGGTTGGTCGCAAGCCAGTCTTGCAGTTCCCGGTGCCGGAACTGGTAGGCGATGCCGGAGATCCGTAGCAGGCCCGCTTCGTAAGCCCAGTTCAAGAAGGCGCCGAGGCGCCAGGGCAGGAGTTGGCCCCGGCACACACACAAGAACACCAGGTAGCGCCGTACCGCAGACCGCGACCACGGCCAGAAGCCGATCACCAGGACGAGGCCCAGTCCGGCGATCACTCCCGTTCCTGGTTGCAGGGTGATTCCGATGGCTGTTCCCAGCGTGATGCCGAAAGCCGCGCCGCTCGCGAACCCGACGATCAGGTCGTCCCTGAGCGGATGGCGGGGGTCTGTGGGCACGATGTACCCCCATCCGATTGCGGTGATGATCGTTGGGCTGCCCAGGACGATCACTGCAGCGAGCCCCATCCCGAACAGCATCTTTAACAGGGGCTCGACCACCACGCCGAGTCCACCCCACTTGCCTCCCCAGCCTCCTGCCAGCCCCATATCCAGCCCGAGTGCCAGCGCGGTGGCCAGGAAGACCGCGATCTCCCCGGTGAGCCCGCGCCTGCGAGCCGGATGGCCCAGGCTGCGGGCGCTCCTGGGGGGCCGCACTGTATTAAGGGTGACCGACCACGCCGAGCAGATCGTAAACAGCACCACTCCCGGCAGTGGGACCAGGGAGAATCCTGACGGGCTCTGGCCCATCAGAGCCGCATCAAAAGCCAGGGCGAGCAAGGCCGTGGCAGCCGCATCGAGTGTACGGACGCGGCGGGGACCTGCGAGGGTCCACAGCTGATGCAGGAGCAGGTCGGTTCGGGGCTCGGCTCCAGCCGAGCCCGCCAAATGGGTGGCCAGGACGCTTAACCACCGGTGCACCTGGCGAGGAGTGTAGGGGCCCGGGTGCTGAGCGGTGGCGGCCTGGAGGTGGCGGGCGAGCAGGTGGTCGCGGACCGCGGCCGGGGAGGTCAGAGCCAGCAGGTCAGCCGGGTCGCGGACGTACGCGTGCGTCTCCGGATCGCGTTGCTCGTACACGGTGACGGCCAGGTTCAGGCGCCACGGGGTGTCCAGGGCACGGGCCAGGACCCCGGCAGGATCGGTGGCCAGGGCGGTCAGTACGGTCGCCCAGCGGGCAGGGGCGGCGGCGCGGCCAGTGAGGTAGGCCGTGGCCTGGGGCGGGGTGACGGGACGGATCTGGACCCGGGCGGAGTCCCGCATGTGCACATCCGCACTGGCCAGTTCCTCGTACTGTTCTGCCCGGCAGGTCAGCACCAGGGGAGCACTGCCCCGCGTGTCCTGGTAGTCATTGAGGAGAACTATGGCGGCTATCGCACGCCGGCGGCCGAGAGGCGTGGTGCTGTCATCCATCTCGTCCAGGCCGTCGAGGACCGGCAGGATTCGCCGCTGGTCGACCAACGCCTGCGCGACGTCGGTCGTAGTGCCGTAGCGCTGGTGGATTTGCTCAGCCAGCCATTGGGCCAGCGGCTGCAGCGTGTCCCAACTCGCGAGGGAGAAACGCACCGGAACCGGATCAGCGTCGCCGCGATCGGGGTCGTCCAGGATGTCGATGAGCAATTGCAGGACAAGCAGCGTTTTGCCCGCCCCCGGTGCTCCAGTGATCAGCAGCCGGGCAGGGCGCAGGCTGCGGTAGTAGGCGAGCACGTCCGCGAGATGTCCACGTGTGGCTGTACGGACCGCGTCGTTCCCCGTGGCGTGCAGGTACTCGAAATTCACGTCGATGCGTCGGCCACCCGCGCCCAACAGACTGGCGACCTGGTCCCGTTCCGAGACCCTGACCGCCGCCGCCAGGGCCCGTGACTTGAGGTCCAGGTCCGCCGATGCCTCGGCCCGGTCGTCCCGGTACGCCGCCCAGGCGAGGAACGCACCGGGAAGCGTCGGCACCAGCGCCACGACTACAGCGCTCGCGCTGCCAAGGTGATACCGGCGGTTCAGCCACAACACGATCAGCAAGGTCGCCACCTGACCAATCGCGTACACCAGGCCCACCTGCCTGACCCGCGTCCCCCCCATCCTTGAAGCGTCCCGCACCCCCGCACGGTCCAAGTACCGGCGTCAAGTCTGGTATCTGACTGTGACCAAGGTTGAGGAGGGCGAAGCCTGCTCGACTGCCGCCGGGAAGCCTGCTGCTGGGCGGGGCGCGCGAGTCCCGGCAAGGTGGCTGCCCGCCGCGCCGCGGGCCGACGCGACCACCGACGGCGCCCCGGACGATCCGGTACCGCCAGGGCAGACGGCAGCCGCCGGCCATGTCCCGGCCGCTGGCGAGCCCGAGGCCGCATTGGCGTCGGTGTCGACTGCCGTCGGGGTCTCCGCCGTATCGGCGAGTACTTCGAGGCCGAGCGGCCACTGCTCGCACCGCTGCCGGAGGAGCCGTTCGAGACGGGCCGGCACTTCACCCTGAGAGTCGACCGCTACAGCCAGATCAGCGTCCGGACCAACCGCTACTCGGTGCCAGTGCGGCTGATCGGCCGGAGTGTCCGCGCGATGCTGCACGCGTCTGAATTGATCGTCTACGAAGGCCGCGAGGAGGTCGCCCGGCACGAGCGGCTCATCGCCAAGGGCGGCACCCGGCTTGAGTTGGACCACTACCTGGAGGCCCTCGTGCGCAAGCCCGGCGCCCTGCCCGGCGCAACCGCGCTCGACCAGGCCCGCTCCGCAGGCAGATTCACTCCAGTCCACGACGCCTGGTGGGCGGCGGCCGTCAAGGCCCACGGCGAACGCGACGGCACCCGCGCGCTCATCGAAGTCCTCCTTCTGGGCCGCCACCTGCCTCACGAGCACCTGGTCACCGGCCTCGCAGCGGCCTTGAACACGGGCGCTCTGACGGCTGACGCCGTCGCGCTTGAGGCCCGCAAGGCTGCGGAAGAGGACAGCAACACCCTCGCAGAACACGTGCCGCCAACGGCCGACCGGTCGAAGGTCACTTCCTTGGCTTCCCGTCGCCTGGCCCACCTGCCTCCCGACAAGCGGCCGCTGCCCTCGGTCGCCCACTACGACCAGCTGCTACGACTGCGCCGACCGGACCGCCCCACCCCCTGAAGGAGACCGACTGTGACCATTCCCCGCCAGCGAGGACTCACCGAGCAGGCCGCCACCGCGGCAGTCGACCAGGCATGCCGGATGCTGCGACTGCCAACCATCCGGTCCCAGTTCCCCGAACTCGCCGAGACCGCCGGCCGCGAGCAGATGTCCTACCTGGGCTTCCTCTCCGAACTGCTGCTGGCCGAGTGCGACGACCGGGCCCGGCGCCGCTCGGAACGACGGATCAAGGACGCCGGGTTTCCCCGCGACAAGTCACTTCGCAAGTTCGACTTCGACGCCAACCCGAACATCGACGCGGCCTTGATCCACACCCTCGCCAAGTGTGAATGGATCAAGAAGAGTCTGCCGCTCTGCCTCATCGGCGACTCCGGCACCGGCAAGTCCCACCTGCTGATCGCACTCGGCACCGAAGCCGCGATGGCCGGCTACCGGGTCAAGTACGTCCTGGCCACCAAGCTCGTCAACGAGCTCGTCGAGGCCGCCGACGAGAAACAGCTGACCAAGACCATCGCCCGCTACGGCCGCGTTGATCTTTTGTGCATCGACGAGCTCGGCTACATGGAACTCGACCGCCACGGCGACGAACTCCTCTTCCAGGTCCTGACGGAACGCGAGGAAAAGAACAGCGTCGCCATCGCCTCCAACGAGTCCTTCGGCAATGGGGACAGGGGTTCGGCGACGAAGTCCTGGCCACCGCCATCCTCGACCGCCTCCTGCACCACTGCGACGTGATCTCCATCAACGGCCCCAGCTACCGGCTCAAAAACCGCCTCGCCGCCATCGAACGGGAAACCGACGTCGCCTGAGCGCTTGACCAGTCGTCTCAACAAACTGCAGCTGTTGCCTGAGCGTCGAACGGCTTCAGGCTCTCACTGGAACACAGAGGCCGCATCATCGCTCTGTGCCTGGTAAACGGTCACGGTCGCGGCCACAGCATCGACTTCGATCGGTCCCGCGATCCTCAGCCAGACCAGTTCGGGCAGGCCCTCGGAGCGATCGAGTCGGCCGACCGCCTCGGTGGGCCAGGGCAACGGCAGCTTCGGCAGATGGACGAGGGAGATCCCATCGATGAAGGAGAAACCCAGTGCGGGTTCCCACGGGCGAACCGAGTAGAGATTGGACAGCGAGACCACCACATCGGGCTTCCGCGGCCCCTCGCGCAGCCATACGTCCAGTGTGTTGTCCTTGCGGTCCTCGTTGGACTCGTCCAACGAGACGCGCTCGATGAAGTAGCTGATGCAGGACTCCAACGTCCGCGCCGCATTCGTGCATCGGTTCTTGAAGGCGTCAGTCGCCCCATGCTCGTCGGCCACGACACGAGAATACGGCGAGTGGAACGGTCCATGAGAGCGGCTTCGCTGAGACCAATCAGTGGTGCACACAACTCCGTACGCGCTGGAGCACTCGGATAAGTACGCGGACACTTGCCCCTACTGCCAGACCGGGTTCACCACCGACGCCAGCCCCCGCCGGATCTTCTGCTCCAAAACCTGCCGGGACCTCTCGCGCACCAGCGAAGCCGCGCTGGAAGATCGCACCTGCCCGATCTGCGACAACACCTTCCGCGCGGCCAAAACCGTCCGGCAGGTCTACTGCTCGCCCACCTGCCGCCGCGATGCCGAACGCCAACGCGACCAGGCACGTGACGCAGACCGGGCCCGCCGCCTCGGAGAAAACCCGCTCCCGCAGCGCACCGCACCGCCGGCGCTGCCCGAACTGACGGAACCCTCCATCATGACCAGACCCCCCAACCGCCCGCTACTGCGGCCTCAAGCCCCCGAACGCGACCCCCTGGAACCCACCGCCACCCGCGACTGCCCCCACTGCCACCAGCCCGTCACCATCGTCGCGCTGCTGGCGACACCCGAAGCCGCACGACCCACCGTTCACACCACCATCCCCGACATCGTCCCTCTGCGACGGGCCCCCTGACGGACACACGATCCACCTGCCAGTGCTGGCTTCTGAAGGCCAGCACTGGCACCATCGATCAGGCGAGCAGGTCCATCAATCGAGCGGCTTGCCGATCTGCTGTCCCCGGCGGATTCCTTGGCGCGTCGGCGTCGTCAAAGGCGAGCAGGAACAGCCAGACGAGGGCGAGGAGGCGGCGGCAGTGCGTCAATCGCACCGCTTCGGCCGCCGTGAGGTCGAAGTGCCGCAGGAAGAGCGTGGAATCCAGAGGATGCTTCACCCAGCTGGCCACGTGCTCCGTGATCTCTGCCAGTTCAAAAGCACGATCGCTGCGACCTGAGTCCTCGAAGTCGACCACCTGAACTCGCAGCCCGTCCCAGAGGTAGTTCGCGAGATTCCCGTCCCCGGGCCCGAAGACACTCAGAAGATCCTTCTGGCAGCTGGTGTCCAGTCCGGACCGGTCCAGCCAGTCCATACCTTCATCCATAGCCCGACCTAGCAGGCTACTGACCCGAGGGCGGGCTTGAGGGAACCACGAACGGATGTGTCCGATCAGCTCCCCTTGATGCCCAGGCCGCAGCGGAACTCCAGCCAGAACGTCCGACGGCACCGCTTCATGCACCCTCTTTACGGCCGCAGCAAGCGCCTCGACCTGATCGTCGTCAAGCAGCAAACCCCGCAGCGGTTCACCGGCCAGCCTGGACATCACCACAGTGGGCTCCGCTGCGGCAAGATCCGCCCCCAACGGCGTTGGAGCCAGTCCGGGCGCATACCGAGCAAGCAACCCCAATGCGCGCCACTCACGCCGACCACGCTCACGATCTTCGCCACGGAACCGCTTGGTCACGCTGTTGGATCCCAAAACGATGGTGTGAGTGCTCCACCGATCAGAAGTCATGACGACAGATAGTGCCAGGCGAAACCCCGCTCATCGCTCCCCACCCTCCCCATATCTTCCAAGTCCCAACGAAATGAGGAGGAAGAGCACCACCGGCCGATTTCAAGGCTGTGGCGGAAATTTCGTGAAGCACCTGATGGCGGTGGGGCCGACAGCTGAGTCATGCTTGATCGCTAGCGCCGGGGCGCGGGGTCCGGCATGGCTCTTGGGGGTCCGCGGTGGTAGTCAGTGAGCTGGTGCGCGCAGAACTGCGACGGGTCGATTGGGCTTCGTTGGAGTGCGGCTGCGGCGATTCTGCGGACCATGTGCCTCTTCTGATCGAGACGATCATCACCGCTGAGACGCCCCGGGACATGATCGGATACACCCTCGATGGTCACGTTGAGGAGAGCACGATCATCTTCGAGTGCACTCCGCCGGCGGTCGGCGTGATCATGGCCGCGCTTGCGGGCGACCTCTCGACACTGGCCCGAGACGTGCTGCTGCAGACGTTGTCGTTCGTAGCCGCAGGCTCCGGCGACTATGAGCCGGATACAGAAGGTGCGGGTCTGGGCGACGGATGCCGGACCCACGCTCAGGAGGGGTTCTGGGGGCTCGTCCAGCTCGGGCTCACGGGTACTGCGGAAGTCGCCGAAACGGTCGCCGACATCTGTGAGTACTTCGAGCTGGGCGGTGACAAAGCCGCCTTCTACCAGGCCGAGCTTCGCGAACGTATGCGCGCGAAGACCAAGCGCGGGCGACGCGTCTGACGGTGAAGATCACGGTGGTTGGGCGAGGACGAGGGTTCGCAAGAGGGCGAAGGAAGCACGGCCGTATGACCGGCGTTTGATCAGTTTGATGCGTGTGACCTGTCCCTCGACGGCACCGGAGCTCCAGTGGAGTGTCAGGCCGTTGACGACGGCATCCCAATCGTTCTGGAGGAAAGCCGCGAAGCCCTGGACCGGTTGTGGCCCCTGGTCGAGAGCACGGGCCATCCAGTGCGTGAGGTCGTGACCTCGGCGTTCGCGGGCAATGGCACTGAACTCGTGAGCGAGGTCACGGGCGGTGGCCAGATCAGGACAGGCATCCAAGATGCGGTCGAGCTGTTCGCGCTGGCTGTCGGTCAAGCTCTCCGGGCGCCGCATGATCCAGGTCGTGATGCGGCGGGGACTGGGAACAGGCTGGCGTGGTTCCGGGGCGGCGGTGCCGGCACGGAGGGTCGCGATGTACTTGGTGACCACGACGCGGCTGCCGCGGTAGCCGCGTTCGCGGATCTCGCGGAAGAGGGCTGCGGCGTTGGTGGCGCCGCCGCGGAAGCGTTGTTGCAGGTAGGGCTTGAAGCGGTTGATGTGTCCGTTGGGGCGGCGCTCTCGGGCCGAGGCGAGGATCTGGTCGAGGTCGGTCGTGAGGTAGTGGCGCACCGTCTTGCGGTCGCGGCCCAGGCGGTCGGCGATCGCGCTAATCGTCCAGCCGCGTTCGCGCAGCTGGTGGATGTCCGTGTGCCACTGGCGGACTCGGGCCAGGAGCTGGCTGTCGGGTGCGTCGTTCGGCTCCGGCGGTCCGATCAGTGCCGCCAGGGCGGCTGAGTCCGACGGCTCCTCGGTGTGGTCCAAATTGCCGGTCTCGGCGCCTTTGCGCAGGCAGGCACGGTGTTGGTGAGCGGTGCGTTCGACTGCTCGGGCAAGCGAGTGGAGTAAATGCCAGCGATCTGCGACCTGGATCGCGTCGGGGGCCGCACGGGCGGCGGCCTGGCTGAAGGTGCTGCACCGGTCCCGGCAGATCACCTTGATCTCGGGGTGGTCGGCGAGCCAGGTGGCCACTTCGTCCGCGGTGCGGTCGGGTAGCAGGTCGATCGGCCGCCGTGTTTCGACGTCGATCAGCACGGTGCCGTAGGTGGCGCCCTTGCGGAACGCGAACTCGTCGATGCCCAGGACCGTGACCTGGCTGGACGGCGGGTCCGGGAGCCGTCGGAGTTCCCCCAGGATCATGTCCCGGCTCGCTCGCACTGGCAGATAGCTGGCGAGCCGGGCGCCGGCCCGGCCACCGACGGCCAGCCCGATCGCCTGCACCATCCGGGCGAGCGCCTGGGTGCGGCGCCGGTACGGGTTGGTCAGGCACGACACCTGTTCCGCCATGGTCCGGCGGGAGCACAGGCCGTTGTCGCACAAGAACCGCCGGACCCGCAGGCGGAGCAGCACCCGCTGGCCCCCCAGCGGACGGTCAGCCAGCCTCCGCATGTACGTGCTGTGCACACGCGAGGCCAAGACATCGCACGAAGGGCACTTCACCGTCGGCTGCCTGGCGTGCAGATCGATCCACACGACGTTTCCGACGACGTCCACCGCATCGACGATCAGTCCCTCGACGTCAGGCCACACGAGATCCCAGAAGTGCTGTTCGTCCCCCACGGTCAACATGCTGGACAACGGACATCACGGGCCATGACGGATGTTTAGAACTGGCCGTCACGAAATTTCCGCCACAGCCGATTTCAAAGATCCCCATCACCGGCGCTACGTTCGCGCCCGGATCGGCGATTCGGGGCGCGGAACGGCGAGTGCGTCGGAGCCCACTGACGTAGGTGCGGCCGGAACGGCGCCTACACCACGGCGGTGCGCAGCGGCCGGTCGGGTCGGCACAGCGGGCAGAGTGCGGCGTCGGGTCGCTCGAGGACGGTCCGGGCCTGCTCGGTGCTGGCGGGCCGGGTGAGGTCGCGGGCGGCGCGGCAGTCGCCGCGGTGCACGACGCGGGCCGGGCCCCGATCGGGTCCGAAGTAGACCGACTCTTCGACCTTCCAGGCCGGGGTAATGCCGGGTCGCTCGGTGGGGACCTGGTCGTAGGGCTGGCCGTCGACCGGCCGGCACAGGGCGGCGGGGGCGCGGAAGTCGACTGCGGCGGGCAGGGCCAGGAGCCGGCCCCGCTCGCTGCTCTGACTGGGCAGGTGGATCTGCAGGTCGTACCACCAGCCGTCAGGCTCCCTGCATCGGGACTTCACCACGGCGAACAGGTGCTGCCCGTCCGGGAGGGTCACGTCGACCAGCGGCCCGTCGGCCTGCGGCAGGGCAGCCGACTGCCCCACGCCGTGCTCCTGGTCCTGGTCGTCGCTCACCCCTCAAACCTAGTTCGATTCCCCGTTCGAATTCACGGTGGAACGCTCCCCGCCGCCGCACCCGGGCCGCTGTGCCGTGCCACTGATTCCTAATGTCGTTTGTCAAGTTCGGTGCCCGGCCGGGATGCCTCATAACGGTTCATAGTCGGCATATGGAGATGGGTAGTTGAGGTCGCGGACTGTGAGTTCAGGATTCCGGTACCTCGCCGAGAGTCGGTCGACCGTCTCCCGGATCACCGCATCCAGCCTGGCCAACGTCAGCGCGCTGCCCCATTGCTCGTAGGTGAGTAGCTTGAGGATGTTCATCCAGTGGGAGCGGGCGGCGTCCGGTGCGACCGCGTTGAAGCCGACGAAGAGTTCGTAGTCCCGCCGCGGCTCGGAGACCACGCCGGCGAGGGGAACTCCGGCCAGGTCGTCGCCGGTCAGGGGATGCCCAGTGGTGACGGCGGCGTCGTTGGACAACGCGTAAAATCTCAGGGCCAGCAGCGTCCTGCTCATACCGTCGGCTGCCGGAGCGGGCATCCGCCAGACGGCATAGCCGTCCAGTCGGCGATCCCGTTGCCAGGACACCTGGTCGTGGACCTCGAACACCGTGTCGCCGTATGCAGCACAGGCGTCCCAGATCTCCTGCGGGGTTTCGACCGGATCCGGCATGGTTCCAATCCTTCCGCACGTGCCGGGATTCGGATACCGGTTGTGCGGAGGGACGCATAGCCGCAGGGGAGTCATGCGGCGACCGGTTCCGGTGGTGCGGGCTGGTAGCAGCGTTCGTCGCGGAGGAGCGCCCACAAGACGTTGACGCGGCGGCGGGCGAGGGCGAGGACGGCCTGGGTGTGGCGCTTGCCCTCGGCCCGTTTGCGGTCGTAGAACCGGCGGGACTCATCGCACTTTCGGATGCTGAACAGTGCGGAGGTGTAGAAGACGCGCTGGAGCTTGCGGCTGTATCGCTGGGGGCGCCGCAGGTTCCCGCTGATCTTGCCGGAGTCACGTGGGACCGGCGCGACTCCTCCAAAGCCGGCAAGCCGGTCAGAGGTGCCGAAGACGGTCATGTCACCGCCGGTTGCGGCCAGGAACTCGGCGCCGAGGATGATGCCCAGGCCGGGCATGCTGGTGATTACTTCGAAGTGGTGGTGGTTGCGGAACCGGGCCTCGATGAGCTTGTCGAGCTGGGCAACCTGCTGGTTGAAGGCCATCACCTCCTTCGCAAGCGTGTGCACCATCTGCGCAGTCAGCTTCTCGCCGGGCAGGCTGGTGTGCTGACGTTCGGCGGCCTGGGCGGCCGTCTCAGCGAGGTGATCGGCGTTGCGGACGCTGCGGTTGCGAAGCCAGGTCTCCAGTCGCTTGCTGCCGAGCCGGCGAAGGGCAGCCGGGGTCTGGTAGCCGGTCAGCAGGATGAGGGGGCCGGTGTTGGTGACGTCGAGTGCCCGCTCCAGGCCGGGGAAGATGCCGGACAGTTGGGCCCGGAGCCGGTTGACGGTGCGGGTGCGGTCGGCGACCAGGTCCATGCGGCGGACGGTGAGGATTTTGAGGTCGGTGACGGTTTCGTCGCCGGTACGTATGGGGTGCAGGTCACGTCGGATGCGGACTTGGTCGGCGATGACTGCGGCGTCCTTCGCGTCGGTCTTGCCCTCGCCGCGGTAGCTCTCGGAGGCACGGTGAATGGCCCGGCCGGAGATGTAGTGGACGGCCTGGTCGTGGTTGAACAGGATGGCGATGACCAGGGCGGCTCCGCCGTCGGCCAGGTCGATGCCCCAGGTCACCTCGTCGCCCAAGGCTAGGACGTCGGCCAGGAGTTCAAGGAGTTCGGGCTCGTCGTTGGCGACGCGTCGCGACAGCAGCCGACGGCCGCCCTCATCGATCGCGACACAGTGGTGGTGGGTCTTGCCTGCGTCGATGCCGGCCCAGATCGCGGTCATCGTGCCTCCGTAACGTGCGGTGTGCTGGTGCCTCCCGACGGACGACATCGCTGTCGATTCCCTACGGAGCGATCGAGTCGCAATTCCTAATTGGCAGCCGAGTCGTCGTGGGGCGTCGGGCGGCCAATCAGTGGAAGCCACAAGCGGCAGAAGTTTGAAAGCCACACCCGACGCCCCTGGGTGGGCCAACCATACGAAGGGCTCGCCCGTCCCGGTCAACAACGTAGGGAAGCTTGACCGATTGCCATCGAACCTTGACGGAAGGGAGTTTGTGTCACCGAAGATTGATCACGCAGGTCGGAGGATCGGGCGAGCGTCGACCCGTCAGGCCAGGTGTGCTTGGAAGATCGCGCGATTGACCGAGGTGTAGGCGTGCTCACGCTCGGACCACCGGATACGTTCGGCGATCTCGTGGTCATCAGCGACGTGCGGCGGCGGGCTGGCGAGGTGGCTGCGCCACCAATGGGCGTTTCGGGTCTGGCGGTCGAGCGTGGCGTCGATGAGGCGGGAGCGGGCGGCGGAGTGGAGCCCGTACGCGTCGGCGAGGACGCGCACCTGCGCCGCCTGCGCGGGTGTGGGCGGAGCGTCGGATTTGGAGGAGATGCACCAGGTCCACGCCATGTATCCGAGGTCCTCAAGGGGATTGCCGGGGGCGGCGGTGTCGAAGTCGATGAAGGCGACCGGGACGTCGTTCGTGAAGACCGTGTTGTTCGGCCCCGGGTCGTGGTGACAGACCACGGGGTGCCGGCCGGCCAGGCGGCTGCCACGGGTGGCGTCGTGGAAGGCGCGGAGCAGGGCGCCCGCGGCGGCCACCTGGGGGTCGCTCCAGCGTTGGAAGCGGGCCGGCACCCAGCCGGGAAGGTAACTGAGGACCTGCCGGCCGGCCGCGTCGAACCCGAGGTGACGTGGAGCGCCGGTGAAGCCCTGTTGCCAGAGGCCACCGAGCAGCTCGACGACGAACGCGGACGACGCCGCGACCGGACGCCGGACCGTGTCGCTGACCCTGACTACACCAGGGGTGATGCGCCCGCCGGACAACGGCACTTCGCTCTCCATAGCTCCATCCTGCATGTCACCTGGACGCTCCACCGACCGCTACCCGCGCAGGGCCGTCGGTCAAGGTTCCCTACCTTGTTGGCACGGGATCGGGCGAGCCCTTCGTATGGTTGGCCCACCCGGGGTGTCGGGTATGGCTTTCAAGGTTCTGCCGCTCGTGGCTTCCACTGATTGGCCGCCCGACGCCCAACGACGACTCGGCTGCCAATTAGGAATTGCGACTCGATCGCTCCGTAGGGAATCGACAGCGACGTCGTCCGTGGCACGAACGCACTGTCCGACGCACGGAGGAACCGAGTGGCCGCCATCTGGGCCGGTATCGACGCAGGTAAGACCCATCACCACTGCGTGGTGATCGACGAGACCGGGGGTCGGCTGCTGTCGCGACGCGTCGCTAACGACGAGCCGGAACTGCTCCAACTGCTCGCCGACGTCTTGGCTCTGGGCGACGAGGTGACCTGGGGCATCGACCTCGCCGACGGCGGTGCCGCCCTGGCCATCGCCTTGCTCCTCAACCACGGCCAACGCACCTACTACATCTCTGGGCGAGCCATCCACCGCGCCTCCGAGGGCTACCGCGGCGAAGGCAAGACTGACGCCAAGGACGCGGCCGTCATCGCCGACCAGGCCCGCATCCGCCGCGACCTGCACCTCTTGCGGACTGGTGACGAGATCGCTACCGACCTGAAGCTGCTCACCGTCCACCGCTCGGACCTGGTCGCCGACCGCACCCGCACCGTCAACAGGCTCCGCGCCCACCTCACCGGTATTTTTCCGGCCTTGGACCGGGCACTGGACCTCACCAACACCGGACCACTGACCCTGCTGACCGGCTACCAGACCCCCGCCGCGCTTCGACGCCTCGGCCCCCGGCGGCTGGAGACCTGGCTGCGAAACCGCAAGGTTCGCGGCGCGGGCCAGATAGCTGAATCGGCGCTGGAGGCCGCTGGGAATCAGCACACCAGCCTCCCGGGCGAGAAGATGGCCGCACGGATGGTCCGCACCCTGGCCAGCCAGGTAATAGCGCTCAACCAGCAGATCGCTGAGATGGACAAGCTCATCGGCGCCCGATTTCGCGAGCACGGCCACGCCGAGATCCTCGCGAGCCTGCCGGGTCTGGGCCCCATCCTCGGTGCCGAGTTCCTGGCCGCCACCGGCGGCGACATGGACGCCTTCGGTAGTCCGGACCGGCTCGCCGGCTTCGCCGGCGTCGCACCCGCGCCTCGCGATTCGGGCAAGATCAGCGGCAACCTCCGCCGTCCGCAACGCTACAACCGCAAGCTCCAGCGGGTCTTCTACACCTCCGCGCTGATCAGCATCCGCTGCTGCGAGGAATCACGGCGCTTCTACGACCGCAAGCGCGCCGAGGGCAAGCGCCACACCCAGGCCGTCCTCGCCCTGGCGCGACGACGCGTCAACGTCATCTGGGCACTCCTGCGCGACCAACGCTGCTACCAGCCAGCACGGCCAGGGACGCCCGCACCTGCTGGGACGAGTTGAGCCTCGGTCAATTACTCCTTGGACTCGCCCGCACGGTTTCGATCTACGGCATGCTCTTTGCGATCTCGAATCCGGACATCTCATCCCAAGGAGTTGCGCTCCAGAGGTGGAGCAAGGCCTTCCAGATACGGTTGGCGAGCGGCCAGTCAGGAGTGTCCCCGGTGAGAGTGACCGTTGCGAGCAGGTCACAGCCCCAGATGCCCTGTTCGTCTCCAGGCGATGCAGCGATCACCGACTCCGCGATCCTCTCCACTCCTACGTGCAACTCAAGGGCCAGCCAGTCAGCCGTGGGATCCCCGGCAGGCCCCCTGGTCGCCAGCGAGCACACGGCAACCTCGTCCACGAACGGACCAGACCGTTGCGCCACTAGGAGATCACCAGCTGGCAGGAGTTCGTCCAGAAGGCGGCTGACCGCTGCCTGCCCGTTCTCCTCGTCCGACCGACAGAAGAACGTGAGTTGGTATGCCACGGTCGGATCCCGCCTCCCCCAACGACTCGTCCCGATCATGATAGAGGCCGTCGTTCCATACCCCTGGGACGCCAGGGCGGCGCTCGGCGTGGCCAGTGGGGCTTGACATACGGCATTAGGAATCGGTGGCAATCGGTCAAGGTTCGATGACACAGGACACGCGTTCCACGGACATCACTACCGCAGGTCACAGCCCTGGAACGGTGGAAAGCGGCGACCCGGGCGTGCGGTTGGCAACCGCCCCGGCTGCTCACCCGCCCGTCCTTGGGCTGCGCGGATCGGTCTGGAACGGTGGGGAACGGTGGGTATGGGCGGGGAATTGGGCAATCCGGGCGCGATGGAACAGCGCGGCTACCGGCGGGCGCCCGGCCGCCGGTGGGCACGGCGGCCGCGGCCGCGCTGGAGCTCCCGCAGGGTCGCGCGGATCTGGGGTGCGGTCGGTGCGGGGCGGCCGTGCGCGGCCAGGCCGTCGAGCAGGTTGTCCACCAGGCGGGCCAGGTGGTCGATGCGGTGGCTGGTCCGGGGGCTGCGCCTCATGGCCGTCTCCTTCGGTCGGGTAGCGGGGGCTGGTGCTGCCCCGCCCATAGGCCGCTCGTGACAGAAGCCGGCGCTTCCCGGCAATGAACAAAATTGAGGCGGGTGTGACGGGTGTGACTTTCGGGTGGGGCCGTGCCGCGCCACCTACGCGGCACGCCACCCGGATCCGACCCCTTGACCACCCCCTTGTCCACGCCGCGGCGCGGTCGGCCGGCCCTCGCGTTTCTCCTGGACAGCAGCGGTTTCCCGGCAGGAACAGACTGCGGACAAGGGGTGCGCCTGCAGGCTGCCGTCCGGATCGCAGGCGATAGGCGTCGGCGGCCGGAAGGGAGTGGCAGTGACAGGCGCGAGAGCGGGTGTGCGGGCGTGGCCGGCGGGGTCAACGCAGAGTGCATGCTGGACAGATGGGGTCTGCCGGACAGGTGGGCCGCCGGGTGGTGCAACCGGCCGGGCCGGGGCTGGCAGGCCACTCGGTTGGGCACTTGAGATGCCACTGCGGAACCCACTTCCGTGCCGGACATCTGCATGTACTTTGTTTCCGCAGGTCAGCGCTTGTTTCCGCAGGCTGCGCGGCTCGTCACTACCCTCTTCTCCCCCCTGTGATGACAGACGGCGGGGGGATCATCGGGTTCCCGGGAGCACCCGGGACCCCTCCCCAGCCCCGGGGCCCCTCGGGCCGGGGTGGGCCTGGCCGCCCGACCGTTGGTCGGCCGGCGACTTGGCGGGAGTGGTGAACCGAGGCGGGGAGGCAGGGCTGATGGCAGGCACACCGATCACACAGCCGGGCGAGCAGACCAAGCGGCGCAGGCGGGCCGGCAACCCGGCCGGGTCGACGAACGCCCTGCGCGAGGACGTGCTGAAGGTGCTGGGGGTGATGAAGGTCGCCACCGCCGACCAGATCCAGCGCACGGCCGCCCCGCACCTGACCTACCGGCACACGGCCAAGCCGACGGCGGCTAAGCGGAAGGAGGCCCGCACGGCCGCTCACCGTGGGGCGCTGGCGGACCTGCGCGCCTCGGGGCAGGTGCTGTTCGGCGGCCACACCCGTACCGGGGAGGGCCTGCGGCTGCTCACCCAGCTGGGGCTGGACTCCGCGACGGGTCCGCTGGGCCGGCCGAAGAACGAGATCGGGGGCGCCGCCCGGGGCGCGGGCCGCTCGGGCGCGCAGCACGCGATGTCGGTCAACGAGACGATCCTGGCCCTGCTCAGCCCGAAGCCGGACCTGGCCCTGCTGGCCGGTGAACCCCCGGAGGCGGTGGAAGCGGCCCGCGCCGCCGCCGCGCAGCCGGGACTGGGCTCGCTCGGCTCGTACGTCACCGAGGTGCACCTGCCCTACACCGGGACCTGGTCGACGCAGGGCAAGAGCGGCGTCCAGGCCGACATCGTCGTTGCGGTACCGGACGGCAGGGTGCCGCTGCTGTTCGTGGAGGTCGACAACTGCTTTGAGGAAGCCGCCGTGCTGGCGGCCAAGTTCGACAAGTACGCCCGCTTCTTCGCCCGGCAGATCACCGACACCAACGGGGAGGACCTGCCAATGTGGCGCCAGAAGTGGAGCGCCACGCCCACCGGCTACGGCGACGCGCCGCACCCACCGGTGCTGCTGGTCTTCAACCAGATCGGGCCCCGCAACGCGAAGGCGACCATGAAGCAAGTCGCGGGACGCACCCTTCACCACTGGCAGGGCGAGCGCCACCGGCAGCACAGCACCTACGACGGGTGCATCCCGATCGTGGCGACCACGCTGGAGCGCTTGCGCGAGCACGGCCCGGCCGGGCCTGCGTTCTGGCGCTTCGGCCGCTCCGGCTTCCAGCCGCTGGACGACGCGGTGGGCAACCCTCGCAAAGTCGCCGCCGACGCGGCTTACCGGGCCGCCGAGGCCCGCCGGGTAGAGCAGCTCCGGGCCAAGGAGGCCGCCGAGCGTGAGGCCCGCCGGCCGAAGTGCACCCGCTGCGGCACGAAATTCACCGACCAGCGGTGGAAGGAGTCCGAAGAGGACGCTTGGGGTACCCCGACCGACAGCCACCCCAAGCTGTGCGGGGACTGCAAACTGCTCGCGCTCGAGGTGGAGCGGATCCGCAAGGCCGCGAAGAAGGAAGCTGACCGCAAGCGCCGCGAGGCGGCCAAGGCCGCGAAGGAGGCAGCCGAAGCCGAAGCCGCCCGCAAGGCGAGCGGGATTCTGGGGCGCTTCCGCCGCTGACAGTGGGGGTTCGCTCCAGCCTCGCGTTCGCTCGGGAAAGGGCCTGGAGCGTAGTGCGGGTCTCAAGGCCCGTCCAGGCCTGCGGCAGTGTCCTCTGCGGGGCGACCTTGCACATTCCAGCTCTACCTTGCGTGGGACATTGCACAAGGCAGTTGGATCTTGCATACGGCTGGCGCTTCGGGGCTCCCACCTCGCTGAAGGTTGATCGACACGAAGGCGAGGTCGGCCAGGTAGGTGTCGGGCCTTCCCCGTGAAGGTGGGCACGCGGTTATTGATCACGCGGCGAGTGTGAGTTTAGCGGTGTGGTGTCGGTGTTCGTATTCGTTGGGGCTGAGGTGGCCGTTGGCGGAGTGCCGGCGGCGGGTGTTGTAGCGGGTCAGCCAGGCGAAGACGGTTCTGCGGCAGGTGTCGGAGTCGCCGTAGTCGGTGGCGCCCTGGAGGGTCTCGTGTTTGAGGGAGGCGTGGAAGCTTTCGCAGGCCGCGTTGTCGGCGCTGGTGCCGATCGCGCCCATCGAGCGGGTGACCCCGAGCTGGTCGCAGAGGCCGGCGTAGGCCCGGGATCCGTATTGCGCTCCGTGGTCGCAGTGGAACACTGCGCCGTCCAGGCGGCCGCGGGTCGAGGCTGCCATCCGCAGTGCGTCGGTGACCAGGCCGGTGCGCATGTGGTCGGCGATGGACCAGCCGACGACCTTGCGGCTGAAGCAGTCCAGCACGGTCGCGAGATAGAGGAACTCCCCGCCTGCGAGCGGGAGATACGTGATGTCGCCCATGTATTTGCGACCCGGCTCGGTGGCGGTGAAGTCCCGCTGGAACAGGTCCGGGACCGGTGAGGCTGCCGGGTCCGGGACGGTGGTGCGCACGCGTCTGCGCAGGCGGATGCCGGTGATGGAGAACGTTCGCATGACCCGGGCGATCCTCTTTTCGTTGACCCGCCGCCCTTTCTCGCGGAGCTCGGCCGTGATTCGCGGGGAGCCGTAGGCGCCGCCGGACTCGCCGTGGACCTGACGGATCTCCTCGGCCAGGACCCGGTCCTCCCGCTGCCGGGTGGCCCGGGCCTCGGCGCCGGCGAGCCACTTGTAGTAGCTGGACCGGTTCACATCCAGGACCTGGCAGAGCCGCTTCACCTCGTAGGTGTCCCGGTGGTCGTCAACGAACTGGAAGCGGCTCCTCACCAGTTCGTCTCTCCGGCGAAATACTTGGCCGCCTTGCGGAGGATGTCCCGCTCGGTGGCGAGCTTGCGCTCACTTGCCTCCAACTCGGCCACCCGGGCCTCCAGCTGTCGGACCCGCTCGTGCGGATCAGCGGACGGCACGGCCTCCCGGGGCTGGGCGCCCGGCTTCGCAGCCGCGGCGGTGATGCCACGGCGTTCGCGGTCCCGCAGCACCCACTCCCGCAGGGTCGCCCTGTTGACGCCCAGGTCAGCGGCGATGCTCTTGTAGATCGCCCCGGGTGTGGACTCGTACAGGGCCACGGCATCGGCCTTGAACTCGTCCGAGTAGTCCTTCATCGCCATCGGCGGTCTTCTCGCTTCCTCCGGATCAAGCAGATCCAGTATCAGCGTGTCCACCACTCAGGGGGAGGACCCTTCCTCCAACTCCCCGTCCCACAGCCCGTACAGCAGCTGGCGCGCGTTCTCCATCCGCTCGTAGACCACCAGGCCCTCGGGCTGCCCGACCAGGGCGTAGCGACCGTACGTGGCCGGGGCGCTACCGGGCCCGTAGACGCGCAAGAGGTCGGCCAGAGGCTCGCGGTGTCGGTGGTCGCCCGTAGGATTTTCCGCAATGGGGACAGGAGGGCGATATGGCGAATGACGGTATTGATCGCCGGGCGATCGAGCGGCACGTCAAGGAGATCAACAAGGTGTACCAGCAGGTCGCCAAGAAGTACCCGGTCACTGTGCCGGTTCAGGGCCGGGGATTCGCCATGTCTGCTGGCGTTGTCGGCGGAGGCATCGAGCATGACCCGGAGCTTGTTCGCCTTCTGATGGTGTTCGGCGAGGAGACAGCGAACTACGTTGGTCCGGAGGCCTTCGTCGAACTGTTCGGGAAGTCGGTGGAGGACGTCGACGTCCTTGCGCACGCCCTGGAGCGGGACGGATTGATCCAGTCCTCGAACACCTTCGGCGGCAGTCGGTACAGGATCACTGACGATGGCCGCGTGGAACTGCGGCGTCTTGGTCAGCTACGCGAGGATCCCGCGGCACGACATCGCTATGCCACCGACGCTTTCCTGCGCTGGCTCTACACCACGGCCCACGACCAGCGTCCTGTTGACCCTGCGAGATTCCTCACCGCCGTGGAGGCCGCCTTCGCCGGAAGTGATCTGACAGGCACCGAGCTGCACTACGCCCTGGCGCGCCTGACCCACTCCGGCCTTGTCAACGAAATCGGCACCGAGCCCAAGACCGTCGCAATCACCATCGACGGCATCGACTGCGTACTGTCTGGAGCGTCCGTGAGTGACTACCTGAATCGCACTCGTCCCGGGGACTACTACAGCATCAACGGAACGAATGTTGTCGCGGGCTCGCAAGGTAGCGTCGTGCAGAACAACCACAAC
This sequence comes from Streptomyces sp. NBC_00433, assembly GCA_036015235.1. Lineage (NCBI taxonomy): Bacteria > Bacillati > Actinomycetota > Actinomycetes > Kitasatosporales > Streptomycetaceae > Streptomyces > Streptomyces sp. NBC_00433. Next base: position 8,971,735 of record CP107926.1, read on the forward strand.
GGCTTCGATGTGAGCGCCCTTCGCAACTTCGCCGCCATGGTTCAGCAGTTCGCGCCCAGCCTCGGTGCGGAACCGGATCAGCAAGAACAACTGGTCCGCGACGCACAACTCCTCACGGAGGAAGCCGACAACCCTGAGCCAGGGCGTATCCGGACAGCCTACGAGCGCGTGATGACCGGGTTGCGGGGCATCACCACCGCCTCCGCAGGCGTGGTCGCGGTCATCAGCCAGGGTGAGGAGGCGTACCGGGTCTTCACCGGGGGTTGAGATACGGGGTAGTGAAGGTGGCAGGGGCAGGATTTTACCGAGGGTTGACCCCTGTCACCTTCACCAGCGCATGCCGAGTGCGTCGAGTTCCTGGCGCCGTTCCGCGCTCAGCTTGTCGGCCCGGCGCCTGCAGTTGTCGACGAACAGCCCCAGTTTCACGGCGATCTGCGACCCGTCCAGTTCGCTGAGCTGGACGACCGCCTTGCGGGGAACAGCCTGGAGGCTGCCCTCGCGGGCGTGGAACTCCTTGGCCGCCCGTGGGGAGTGACCCGGACCGCCCCGGCAGGGGCGCTGTACGCCCGTGTGGCGGGCTGATGTCAGCAGCCGGTTCCCGTTCATCCCGCGTCAGCGAGGTGCACATGGCGGCGAACTAGGGTCGTGCCCGGCCTCTCGGTGGGTCCGGGCCCGGCCCTTGTTCGCGCGGCTCTACCAGCGCATGCCCAGCTCGGTCCGACCAGCGAACGATCCCGGCGTTCATAGGCCGGAGGACGTCTGGGGCTGGCAGGCTGCCGGGCATGGATGCAAGCTGGCCCGAGCGGCGGGTGTACGGGGCGGACCATGACGACTTGGAGCCGGGCCCCGAGGAAGGGTCGCGAATACGTCGAACTGGTGGGCGGCCCCTTGGACGGGCTCAATGCTGAGGTGACGCGCGGGGAGGGGAGCCGGCGGAATGAATTCTGAGCGAGCCGGGCACGTGAGCGACGCGGGAGTGCGGCTCCGGCATGTCGAGGAAGTCCCCGAGGGGGAACTCACCGGATACGCCCACATCGTGGTGGTGCCGCCCGCGCCGGAACTCGCGCACGCCCCGCTCCTGCGACTGGTGACCCCGCGGTCCTCCGCGATCGTGTCGATGCATCGCGTATTGGGCGGACCCGGTGCGGCGCTCACAGTGGCGGAACCGGCCCGGGAGGAGATCACCCCCCGGGGGCGGTCCGCGCATCAGCGCATACTCGACTACGCGCTGCCGCCCGGCCCCGCCGACGGCCCGCTCCTGTACCGCGTGGCGTGGGATGTCTCCGGAATCGACCCGCGCATGGGACAGGCCCGCGCGGAGGTCCTGCTCGCCCGCGTCCAACTCGCCGTTCCTGCCGACGGCGGTGACCGGGTCCTCAGCCAACGGATGCTGCGACTTGAGTGGTACACCCCCGGCCCGGGTCAGGAGATCGACCGCCTGAGCCGGCTGGCCGCTGACGACACCCTGCCCGCCTCGCTCACCGATGCCCTGGCGAACCTGATCGAGGCCGACGCGAAATCGGTGCCGGCCTGTCCGTACTGCTCCCTGCGCTGGGAGATCGACCTGCTGGACGTGGCCGACCGCCTGTGGGAGGAGGCCGACCGCCACGGCAGTACCCGGATCACCGCCGTCCTGCTGCCCTGGACTCCCACGACCGAGCACCGCGACGAGCACTGGCCGTGTTCCTGCCCCCGCGGCCGCCCGCAAGTGCGCTATCCGCAAGGCACTCAGCACGTCCCCCAGCGCCGCCCGACGCCCCCGCTTCCCTCGCAGGACGAGGTACGGCAACGACTGGCCGCCGCCCGCGCCCGCCACCGATCCCGGCGTGAGGCCCACGTCGACCCGGCACGCTGAGCTTGTGCTTTAACCAACGGTCACATTCCCCGCCCGCCCCGGGCCGTTCGGCCCCGCTCCGCCGGAGGGTAGGTTCGCTTCTGTCAGCGACAGGCTGACCGAATCAGCAGCGCGAAGGGCCCGATGTGACGCACGAGATGGACATTCAGATCGGGACTGACGTGCGGATTACAGGAGGACCGTTCACGGACTTCACGAGCCCCGTCGTGGCTGTCGACCATGTTCGGGGCCGTGTCGAGTTGACGGTGGACATCTTCGGCGACGCCACCAGGATCGATATCCCTTTGTCGGATGTCGTGAGAGTTGTCTGAGCTTTTCTCTTATGGTCTGATCCGGTCGCGTTCGGCGATGGTCTCGGGGCGCCGGACGGTTTTGCCCACGTCGTAGCGGGTGGCGGGTTGCTGGTTCTTCGAGCCGAGCGGTCTGCCGGGGCCAGGTCGGGTCGGTTTGGGAACCCGGGCCGGGCAGGGCAGCGTCGGGCGGAGGTTCCTGAACCCCCGGCGGACCCGGGCCGGGGTGAGCCTGTTCGGTTGGACCGGTCTCTCCCAGGGGCGGCGGACGTCCTCGGCGAGTGGCCGGGCAAGACGGAGCTGGGTGTGGGCGACGATGATCAGCCACGTCCACCGGTCCGCCGCCTCTGGTGTGCGGAGCTTGGGTCGGGTCCAGCCGAGGGTTTGCTTGATCATCCGGAACGTGTGCTCCAGGTCGAATCTCCGCAGGAACGCTTGCCAGCGAAGATCGACATCGGTGCCGGTCATGCCGATGGCAGAGGACCACAGCCACAGCGGCAGCGGCTGCCCGCCACCGGGCAGCTTGTCGACCTGCAGGCGGATCAGTGTCCCCTCGATGATGGGCAGTTCGCCGTCGTGGTCGATCCACGCGGAGCGGGTGGTGAGGCGGGGGTGGAGACGGTCCCAGGCCATCGCCCGTGCGGCACCGTAACGGTCAGTGACCTGGACGGTCGCCGTGTCTGGTTCGCCCCAAGTCTCGGACCTGGCGAAGCGGAACTCCTTGCCGTGCTTCGGCGGCCGCCCTCCCTGGGGATAGGCCAGGGCGTACTCCAGCGGTGTGGGTGTCGGCCGGCGCATGACACGGTCCGAGCGCATCCGGCCCAGGATCTCGACGGGCAGCCCGCCGAGAAGGTGGGCCATGCGCGGGGCGTCGTAGCCGGCGTCGAAGATGACCAGGATGTCCTGACCGCCCTCGCGCCAGCGTCCGCCGGCGATGAGGTCCTCGACCACGCGGCGGACCTGGCGGGCGGTGACCTTGGCGACGTCGTCCTCGGGGCCGAGTCGGACGGCGTCCAGCAGCTGGCACCAAGACGTGCGGCCGGCCTCCAGCGCAGCGACGAACGAGTACGGCCAGCCCGGGATCATCAGGTGCTGGTCCCGGCCGCGGCCGAAGGTGTGGCAGAAGAGCCTGTCCGCGCTGCACTCGGCGTCCGGCCGCAGCCAGTTGCTCACGTCCACAGCCAGGACGAGCCGGTTGTCGGCCGCCTTCGGCTGGGGCAGCGCGGCCAACGTCCGCCGCAACCTGTCGGCGTCGAGACGGCCCCGGTTGAGCGCGTCGTACAGCGCGCCGTGCCCACGCCGGTGCTCGGCCAGGAGCGTCAGATCCACCGGCGACGTCACCGGCCCGTCCGCACATAGCAGCGCGTCCGCGAGCTCGAACAGTTCGTCACGCCGCGCGGTCAGACAGGCGAAGAAGTCCTCCCGGAAGCGTGACGCTTCCGCGAACTGCTCCGGCCGGACATCGTGGTGCAGCAGACTCATTCCCCCACGGCCTTCGTCGAGTTCAAGTGCATCCTTGGTCGGGGCACATGATCAGATGAAGGCCGTGTCCACCTCCGGCAAACTCCCGAACGAGTGATCCCGTTCGAGGCGCCGTTCCGGCCCAGTGGATAAAGCACAAGCTGAGCTTGGTGTTTAACCTCGCCCGTCACCCGACCTGCTGATCTTGGTTTCTTCGTGAGACAGCAGGGCGACCGTTCTTCACGCTTCGAGGTGTCAAGCAACGTCGCGTGAAGGAACGGCCGCTGGTGAAGAGTCTGGCCCCTGCAGGTCCCGCTGATGCTGCGCTGGACGTGCTGTCCCACTTTCGTGTCCAGTTCTACGATTGCCTCTACACCAGGGCGGATGCGCTATTCGAGCTCACCGACGCGGTCCTCTGCGCGGACGGCCCGGTGAAGTCCCTGGTCGAGTTGACCCTCACGGCCGAGCACCGGCGCGGGCACGGAGCAATGTACGACGCGGTCAACCATGGCTGGGTGGAACCACGTCGCCTGCGCAGGCTGCTGGCTTCCACGCCGCTGCCCCGTGCTGCCGACGGGCGGATCGTGCTGGCAGTCGATGTGAGTAACTGGCTGCGGCCCGACGCCCCGACCAGCTCGGACCTGCTCTTCTGCCATGTCTACGGGCGGGGCCGCAGTGCCGACCAGTTCATCCCCGGCTGGCCCTACTCCTTTGTCGCCGCCCTGGAAACCGGGCGCACATCGTGGACCGCCATGCTGGACGCGATCCGGCTGGGCCCGGCCGACGACGCCACCGCGGTGACCGCCGCCCAGCTCCGCGACGTCTTCACCCGCCTCCTGCGAGCCGGGCAATGGAAGGTCGGTGACCCGGACATCCTGATCGTCATGGACGCCGGCTACGACATCACCCGCCTCGCCCATGTTCTGGCCGACCTTCCGGTGGAGCTGGTCGGCCGGCTGCGCTCGGACCGGGTGATGCTCCGCGACGCCGGACCCCGCCGCTCCACACCGCGCGGCGGGCAGCCCCGCAAGCACGGCGGTGTCCTCACTTTCGCCAAGCCCGACTCCTGGCACACCCCCGACCAGGCCACTTCCTGCGACACCACCCGCTACGGCACGGCAGAAACCCTCGCCTGGGACCGGATGCACCCCCGCCTGACCGCCCGCGGCCCGTGGCTCGACCACCGCGGCGAACTCCCCCTGATCCACGGCACATTGATCCGCCTGAAGGTCGAGCACCTGCCCGGCGACCGCGACCCGAAACCGGTCTGGCTCTGGTCCTCACGCACCTCGATGACCAGCGAAGACATCGACCTGCGCTGGCAGGCATTCCTCCGCAGATTCGACCTGGAACACACCTTCCGACTGTTCAAACAGACCCTCGGCTGGACCGTCCCCAAGATCCGCGACCCGCACACCGCCGACCTGTGGACCTGGCTGATCATCACCGCCCACACCCAACTCCGCCTCGCCCGCCCCCTCGCCGAAGACCTCCGACGCCCCTGGGAACGACCGGCCCAGCCGCGCCGGCTCACCCCCGCACGTGTCCGCCGAGGGTTCCGCCACCTCCGTGCGAAGACCACCCGCCCCGCAGCCGTGCCCCAACCCACCCGACCAGGCCCCGGACGCCCACCCGGCTCACAAAATCGCAGGCCAGCACCACGATATGAGCCCGGGAAAACCGTCAAACGCGTCGCAACCCTCACCGAACACGTCCGCCTGAAACAGCAGCAGGGATAAACGCCAAGCTGAGTGCCTGTTTTCAATCCAAGGGTGAGCGTTCTCTCAGCTCAGGAATCGAACGGTGGTGGTTTGACCCTCTCGGTCGACCTCAGGAGGGCGGGGAGGCGGGACAGCGTGGGGGTGAGAGTAGAGACGGTGGCCGCCGTCTCCAAGACGATCGGTCCGGCTGGGCTTCGAGATCCCGAGTGGCGGGAGCTGTGTCCTGATGAGAGAAACAGATCATGTCGGAGGAGGAGAAGGCACGTCATGCGCTGGTGGAGGAGATGGGCCACCAGTTGGAGGAGTCCCCCGGGGATGAGGACCGCAGGCTGGGCCGGCTGGTGGAGAGCGTCCTTGCAATGGGTGCGGACCTGGAGATGGCGACGGTGCTGCAGCGCGTGGTGGAGGCGGCGACCCGGGCGGTCGATGCCCGCTACGGAGCCCTGGGCGTGACGGACGAGCACGGCACCTTCACGGACCTGTTCACCACTGGCGCCGACCCGGGCCTGCGCGCGGCGGTGGGTCGTCTGCCACACGGCGAGGGCATCCTGGGCGACCTGGTGCGCGAGCCGGTGCCGATCCGGGTGGCGGACCTGGCCGCCGACCCGCGCAGCACCGGATTCCCCCCCGGTCACCCGGTGATGCACAGCCTGCTCGGCACCCCCATCCGGATCCGGGACACCGTCTACGGCAACCTCTACCTCACTGACCACCGGGACGGACAGCCGTTCAGTGAGGACGACGAGAACCTCCTGACCGCGCTGGCCCGCGTCGCCGCCGGGGTGATCGAGACCGCCCGCTACCACGAGCGTCTGAAGACCGCAGCCGAGGAACTTCAGCGCCACCTGCTGCCCGATCTGCCCGACCTCGGGCCACTGCAGATCCACGCCCGGTACCACCCCGCCCACGCCACCCCCCAGGTCGGAGGCGACTGGTACCAGGCATTCCCCGGCCCCGAAGGCGCCTGTTCTATCGTCGTCGGCGACGTCATGGGCCACGACACAAGCTCCGCCTTGACCATGCACCTGCTCGCCAGCATGCTGTACGCCCTGACCCTCGACCAGCCCCACGCCCCGGCCCAGATCGTGCAGCGCCTGGACCAGGCACTGCACCGCAGCGGCTCCGACACCATGGCCACCCTCATCCTGGCCACCCTCCACCCCCAGCCCGACGGCTCCTGGCGACTGCGCTGGACTAACGCCGGCCACCCGCCGCCGCTCATGCTCACCCCCGCGGGGCACGTGACCTACCTCGCCTCCGACGAAGCCCAGGGCATCATGATTGGCGTCGACTCCACCCAAGCCCAGCCCGAACACACCCACCCCCTCGAACCCGGCACCACCCTCCTGCTCTACACCGACGGACTCGTCGAAGACCCCCGCCAGCCCATGGCCGACTGCCTGCACTCACTCGCGCGCCTGACGGAGTCGCTGGCCAGCGCCCCCCTCGACCAACTGTGCGACAAGATCATGGCCGCTCGGCCCGACCGTGACGACGCCGCCCTCCTGGTCCTCCGCGTCCCCACCACCTGAGCCCGGACACCGTCGACACACCCCCCAGTGCCTGAACGGAAAATTCCCCAGGTTGCGGACATGCTGGCGCGTTCGTTGGCCAGGGATTCAGTGAGTCCGCAGGTCAGGCGGCGGTCGTGGGATGCGAGAATGGGCCGACGCGAGGCCCGGTGGGCTCTTGGTGGCGCTGGTGACCACCGGCGCCACGATGATCAATCGCGGTGGGCTTCGCGGGAGGCCGGTTGTCCGCTGCGGCGGGAGGACCGGCGGGTGATGCGCCTGGTCATGAGGGTGATCGCGGCCCAGGTGATGAGCGATTCGGAGTGCTGGATGAGGCGTTCGTAGTCGCGGGCGTGTCGGCGGGCGTGCATGACCCAGGCGTGGGAGCGTTCGACGACCCAGCGGCGGGGCAGGACGACGAAGCCGGGGGTGTTCTTCGGGCGGCTGACGGTCTTTATGGTCAGGTTCAGGTAGGTCTTTGCCCAGGTCACGAGCTGTCCGGCGTAGGCGGAGTCGGCCCAGACGATGGTGATTTCGGGGTGCATCAGCCGCAGCCGGAACAGGACTTCCTTGGCCGCGTTGCGGTCGGTCATGTCGGCGGGGGTGACCATGACGAAAAGCGGCAGGCCCTTGGTGTCCACGACCAGGTGCCGTTTGCGGCCGTTGATTTTCTTGCCGGCGTCGTAGCCGCGGGAGTCCTTGCCGACGGTGTCGGCGGCCTTGATGGACTGGGAGTCGATGACGGTGGCCACCGCGCCGGGCGCCTTGCCCATCTCGCGGCGGATGCGTTTGCGCAAGCTGTCACGGATCTGGCCGATGACGCCGGCGGCGGCCCAGCGGGCCATGAAGCCGTAGCAGGTGCGCCAGGGAGGGAAGTCCTTCGGCAGCGCCCGCCACTTGCAGCCGGTATCGACCACGTAGCGGATGGCGTCCACAATCTCCCGCCGCGGATGCTTCTCCGGCCGGCCGCCGGCCGGGGTGTCGCAGGCCGGGACCGGCAGCAGGGGTTCGATCAGCGCCCATTCGTCGTCCCAGGTGTCGGAGGGGTAGCAGCGTGGCCGCGGCACGACTTCCCTCCCTCCAGCACCGGGTCCGGACTGCCGCGCCCCCAGGCGGGCGGCAGTCCGGACGGCTCATGCGTCGGTGAAATCGGCGATGACGTCGAGCGTGGACTCCACGGAGTTGAGCTGGGTATTCAGGGTCAGCGATGAGCGCGTCATCCGGGTGGGGGCGGCTCAGGCGGGGAGGGGCTGATCGACGTCTTCTCCGATCTGATCGAGGAGGTGATCGAGGATGCGGTGTGCCTGGGCGAGGCGTTGCGTGGCGCTGTCGAGGGTGTCGAGGGCGTCGTCGAGGAGCACGGCCTGGGGGTCGGCGGCGGGGCTTTGCAGTGTCTCCGCGATGGTGGTCCAGGCCGCGTTGACGCAATCGTGGATGTCGTTGAATGCCTTGGTGTTCTGCGTCCTCGTGAGCGTCCTGCCTTGTGCTTCGGTGATGAGCCGCGAGATGAGCAGCTGAGCGTGGGTCAGCTTGGATCGTGCGGTTTCCAGGGAGGACGGGCCGTCGTTCGTCATGCTCACAAGGCCGTGGAACTGGTCGCTGGTGTGTTGCAGGAGATCGAGGGCTTCCTGCAATTGCTGGTTTTCATCGATGTGGGCGCCTTCGCCAAGACGCCCGGTGACGCGGCGGCCTGGACAGTGCAAGGCACCCCTGGCCTGGCTGTCTGCCGGCCGTGGCCGTTCGGGGTAGGCAGGAAGGGAAGCGAGGTGCCGAAGACCGCCCTTGAGATCGAGGGCGTCGTCGAGACGCTGGGAAAGCTCTTCGTCAGCAGCTGCGAGAAGCTGATCCAGACGTGTATCGGCAGCCGTGGGGCGGCCCTCTACCGCGACGCTGTCACCATTGGGGACTTGCGTCTCCTGGGATACGGTGTGCTCACTCATCGCGGTCCCCTGTCTCCTCAGCGAGAGTCTGCTGCAGTCGACGCCGGGCGCGGCTCCGGTTCTTCCGCACGGCGTCTTCCCGTATATCAAGCGCTTGGGCGATTTCCCGGTCGGTGAAGCCGTCCTGGGACCACGCCATGACGTGCCGCTGCAGCGGCGGCAGCTGGGCCAGTGCGTTCAGGACCCGCTGATTTCCCTCCTTGAGGGTCACGTGGGCGATGGGACAGGTCCCGCCCGGGCGATCGGGCAACGGGTCGTATGGCCTGTCGCGATGGCCGGTCTGACGCAGATAGCAGCGGTGAGCGACCTTGCGCAGCCACGCCCGCGGTTCCCGGATGCTGTCCCATTTCTCGATGGCTATGGTGAATGCCTCATGGGCGGCGTCGGCAGCCTCGTAGGGGGTCGCGCCGACACGGACCAGGAACCGTGTCAGCTGCGGCATCTCGACGCGGTAGAGGTCCTCAAGACTGCTGGTCGTTAACGCGGGCGACGCCCCGTCGGTGTGTGGAGGTGCCGGTGCCGTCCTCCTCGCCACGGGCGAGGAAGACTCAGCCACGGCGTATCCCCGTCGGCTGCGTTCCCGTTACAACCTCGACGCTGCCGGGCCGTTCCAGCAGACGGCTGCCGGGCGGCAGATGCCGCACCCGCTCACTGAGGCATTGCTGCTGCATCTCGATTCTGCGTAGTTCGGTACGGCTGGCCACCCAAATATGCAGCAACCGACACAACCAGCCACACACCGTCAGCAGCCCTCCCCCGAGCACCGGATCCATCACCGTCTGCCTTCCCCGGCGGTGACCCGTTCACCTGCCGACACTATGTAGTGCACGCACCTCCGCCCTTTGTGACCTCGCCGCGCGTGATATACACCTCACAGCCCCGTCCGGCTCGACCAGCTGCTCAACCGTCTTGCGAGGAACCGTCTGCAGGCTGTCCTCGCGGGCGTGGAACTGCCGGTCGGCTGGCCATGTTCGCCGCCCACTTATCGGTCTGTGTGCGGGGCGCTGGAGGCCGCTCAGACGCCTCTGCGGGGGACAGGTGGAGCATGTGCTCGAGCATCCACTGCTGCGCGGGTAGCAGCTGCTCCCAGTCCAGGCGCTGCGCCAGCGCCCACGCCCCGAGGTCTTCGCCCTGCACCGTGGCCTCGCTCGGCGCGGGCAGTGGGGCGCCGGCCTCGATGAGGTTGCGGCAGAGCTTGTAGCAGCGTTGCCAGGCGACGGGCCAGGCCGGGCACCAGCTCGGGTCGATCTGCTCTAGGGCGTCGCGGCGTTCTTCGGTCAGTGCCCCGGCGGTGGATCCGACGGGGAGGCCGGCCTCGCGCCGTGCCTGGATCTCCGCCGCCTTCCGACCTGCGGTCCTGTTGTTCTTCATCCAGACGCCGATGGGGTAGCCGCGGTAGGTGGCGGTGGTGGGCGGGAGGAGGTGGCCCGCTTCTGCCGCCCACGCGGCTGCTGCAGACAGTCCCTCCTGGAAAGCGACGTCCCAGTGCGACCAGATCATGCCCAGTTCCTCGAGTGCGCCACCCCGGCGCCGCCCCTGGCTCGGGGGAGGGACTGGGGATGGGTGCTTCAGTGGGCGAGCATCTTCTGAATGGCCTGGCGCGTCACCTCAAGTTGGACCAGCAGACCGACGGTCCCGGCGCCCGTCGGTGCACACCGAAGGCCGGCTCGGTTCTGGCCCGTCCGCCTGTGAGGCCGCTCGCGGGGTGCTCCGGCGACTCCGGCAACCGCTGAGGATTCCACCGTCGGGCCCGTGCTCTTTCGTTCACATGCAGACCCCGGTGCGGAAAATCCGCCCGGATAAATTACGCAACTCGTACATAAATGCCCGTTAGGGGACAGGCGTCAAAGGTTGTACTCCCGTCCACTCCTTTTCCTGAATGTCTCATGCCATTCTTCCTAGTACTCGACCTGCTTACGGGCAGGTTCAGCATTGAGCATGGGGAGGGGCTCATGAACAAGAGATTCCGCATTGTCCTCGGAGCGGCCATCGTGGCAGGCCTGATGGCGGTCGCACCCTCGGCCTCCGCGTACAGCACTGCGAAGCTGGAGAGGTCCCAGCCCATCGCCGTCTATCCGGCGCCGGACGCGAATACATGCCAGACGCGCACCATTACGCTGGCCGGATACTGGTACGAATGGCGTAACTTCATGCAGGGCCAGACGATCAACTACAACGGGCAGTCGCCGCGCGACATCTATCTGGTCGGCGACACGTACACCTGGAAGGTCTGCCTGTACTACGGCGGCACCAAAGGCGTATACGACGAATTCTCCTATCTGGACCGTGGGAATTCCAACGTGGCCACGCTCGACGACCCCGATGTGTTCTTCGACAACGTGCCCGAGGGCGCGACCGCACTGACCGTCGACTGGGGGAGCCAACTGGTCCCGCTGCACGCGTAGAGCGTGTTCCGGCACCGCTGCTGCGGTGCCGCAGGACCGGATCGAGCCGCCGATGCCGCCCGATCCGGTCCTGCGCTCGCGGCCGCCGACCGTCACCCGATCGGTGGCCACGTCGAAGAGCTCATTTCACTCACCCAGGGCGGTGCGGCCGACCGCCCGCCGCCGGGTCCACGGGCACGCGGTCAGCCGCCGATGCTGTCGAGTTCGGTGATCGCGTCGGCCGTGTCGCCTACCAGCGCATCCCGAGCGCGTCGAGTTCTGCGCGTCGCTGCTCGCCCAGCTTGTCTGCCCGGCGCCGGCAGTTGTCGACGAACAGCCCTAGCTTCACGTCCGTCACCGTCCCGTCCGGCTCGCTGAGGTGGACGACGGCCTTGCGGGGAACGGTCTGGAGGCTGCCTTGGCGGGCGTGGAACTCTTTGGCGGCCTGGATGTTCAGCGCCCACTTGTCGGCTTGTGTGCGGGGCGCTGGAGGCCGCTCAGACGCCTCTGCGGGGGACAGGTGGAGCATGTGCTCGAGCATCCACTGCTGCGCGGGTAGCAGCTGCTCCCAGTCCAGGCGCTGCGCCAGCGCCCACGCCCCGAGGTCTTCGCCCTGCACCGTGGCCTCGCTCGGCGCGGGCAGTGGGGCGCCGGCCTCGATGAGGTTGCGGCAGAGCTTGTAGCAGCGTTGCCAGGCGACGGGCCAGGCCGGGCACCAGCTCGGGTCGATCTGCTCTAGGGCGTCGCGGCGTTCTTCGGTCAGTGCCCCGGCGGTGGAGCCGACTGGCAGGCCGGCCTCACGCCGCGCCTCGATCTCCACCGCCCGCCGACCCGCGGTCCTCAAATTCTTTGCCCATACCCCTACAGGGTGTCCGTTCCAGGTGGCCGTGGTGGGCGGGAGGAAGTGCCCGTGTTCGGCCGCCCACCCCTGCGCTGCTGACAGTCCCTCCTGAAAAGCGACGTCCCAGTGCGACCACACCATCTGCAACTCTTCGAGTTCCTTGGCGCGTGCGGGCTTCATCTGGCCCGCGTTGTAGAACCGCCGCTGATCGGCAATCCATGTTCCAAGTGGAAAATCAGCGGGTTGCCAGTCCTCAGGCGTGGTGAATGAGTAGGGGACTTTCAGATCCCCGTTCTCCTTCACGTACCGGGTCGCGGCCTGGATTCCCTGACGCCAGTACGCATTTTCCGGCTGGAGAATACGGAGCTTCATGAACTGCGCCAACACGGCCGGATCACGCGGAGTGGAGAAGGAAAGCAGACTCTGCGCGGGAGCCGAGGTGGCGCCCTCTTCGCCCCGTCCGGCGGCCTTGATCTCCGCCACCGTGGGTTTCCGGTGGCGGGTGTTGGCCTGCTGCTCTGCCAGCGCTTCGATGGTGTCCGCGTCGTGACTACGGAGCGCAGCCAAAATTCGGGCCAATCCGTTGTACCCCTTGGACGTCAGCATGGCGTCCGGGTCCTCGTCCTTGCCGAGAAAAACCGGCACTACCAGGCTCGCTACCTTGCCTTCTCCCGGCTTCATGCGCAGTGCCCGGCCGACGATCTGGAGGATGTCGACCGCCGATCCGCGCACATCTCCGAAGAACACAGCGTCACAACCCTTGGTGTCGACGCCTTCCCCGAGAATGCGAACACTGGACAGCAGCCGCAGCCGCATGGGGACCAGGTCGCTGTCGACGCGCTCGCCGACCGGATCGGCGAACTTCTCCAGGGTCGCCTTGCGGTGGTCGGGCTTGTGCTCCCCGCACAGCCACGACGCCCACACCCGATCCGGCTCCGGATACGTCTCCGGGTCGTCCTCCCACAGCCTCTGCGCGACCGCCGGCACCCCGGCCGCCATCGCTTCGGCCTCGCTGGTCCGGTAGTGGAACGTGAGCATGCGCCGCAGACCCTGCTCCGCCGACGTCTTCACCGCGGCGGTCTGCAACGCGGCGAGCCGACTCCCGCGCACGTTGTCCGACCGGGCCTCGATCCCCAGCAGCGCGGCCGCCTGGAGCTCCGGGTCGGTCACGTCGACACACACCACCTGCCACGCCGCGACCAAGCCCAGATTGCGGGCCTGCGAGAGCGTCAACTTGTACGCCACGCTGCCGAACAGCCCGTCCGGGTCGTCTTCCATGCTCGCGACCAGCACGGGCGCGCTGCTGCCGCCCTCTTCGGTCTCCGGCGCCTCCCACACGCGCGGGGTGGCGGTCATGTAGAGCCGCCGGTCAGCCGGAATCTTGGCGTTGTCGTGAATCGCGGCCCACGGCTTCGAGCCGCGTCCACTGACCCGGTGGGCTTCGTCCACGACCACCAGCGACCAGGGCGCCAACCCCGCCTCATGCGCCCGCTGGAGCGTCCCCAGACCCACACTGGCGTACGTGGCGAAGACCGTCACCTGCTCCAGGCCGCGCGTCCACGCCACCAGCTCGTCCACGTCTGTCGTGCACGCCGCCAACCCCTGCGCATCCTCCGCCCGCAGCGAGCAGATCCCGTAGAACGGCCCCGTACGCCCGCCGGCCCGCCAAGCGGCCGCCATCTGCGTTAGCAGATCCAAGGTCGGCACGAGCACCAGTACCCGGCCCGCCCGCAATTTCCGCGCAGTCAAAACCGCCATGAAAGTCTTTCCCGAACCGGTCGCCGCGATGACCTGCGCCCGCAGACCCTGCGCGGGCATTTCCTGACCCGGCTGCAATTCGAGTTTCCGCACCGCCGCATCGGACCCCTCGATCTGATGCGGGAACGGGTCCATCTCTACGACCGTGTTTTCTGCTTCGGCAGTGACTACCGCCACCATGGTTTTGACGCCCTTCCATCCCGGGACGATGCGTGCCCCGGACGGGTGAACTCCGGGGGTGGTGCCCGAGTCCAGAGTCTAGCGGCTAAGAGAAGTTGACGCACTGCATCCCGCTACTTGCGGCCGAGAGGAGAGTTCACACCCGGTGAGGTCCCCTCCTCTGTATCGTCCGGACCATGAAGACGCGTCACAAAGCGCACGCCATACTCCTCACGGACGCCGGCCAGCTCCTTTTCCTCCAGCGCGGCTGGCCGGGCGGCACGCCCTACTGCACTGCCGTCGGAGGGACCATCGAGCCCGACGACACTGACCTGACAGCGGGCCTTCGTCGCGAAGTCATGGAAGAAGTCGGAGCCGAGATCGGCCCGCCCACACCGATACTCACCCTCACCGAACCCGGCCCCCCGATTGCCGTGATCCACCACTACTTCACAGCTCAAGTGCTCAGCCTGGACCCTGCTCGACGTCATGGCCCGGAGCTCGACAACCCTGATGTCGGCACCTTCGATCCCATACAGATCCCAGCCACCGCTGACGCCCTCACAGCTCTCAACCTCCGCCCGCCAGAGCTTGCGGCATACGCCCTCACCCACCTGGTGACACCGCGAACCGAACCCCCTCCCTCCTAACCAGCTTGCTTGTTGCCCGCCCTGCACGGCCCGCACCGAACGGCTGTTCCCGCACCGATTGCGGGGCGCGGAGCGCTCCGCCGGGACCCGAGCGGAGCGAGGGGCCCCGGCCCGCCTGGAGGCGGGCGGAGCCCGCCGGTTGGCGGGCCGTCAACCCTGGAGCGAAGCGGAGGGGTTGGCCCGGCTACGCCGGGCAGACCGCGCGGAGCGCGGTCACGCAGAGCGAAGCGAGGCGTGACGCTTGCACAGCGCGCAGCGCTGTGGTACC